>JBJTWL010000032.1:0-4252 GCA_046081745.1 Flavobacteriales bacterium
AAGGAATAGTTGGCGCATTGGATTTAAATTCTCTGAGCTATGGAAATGAAATTGATTTAGGTCCAGATGGTAAAAACCCGGACAATTTAATGGTGTACAATGGAAAATTATACACCGTAAACAATAAAGATTGGAGTGGATCTTCCGTATCTGAAATTTCATTGGTTTCGGGAGTAGCCAATACCGTGAATTTGGCGAATGCGGGAACGGGTTGTGGAACCTCTGCCTTGCGCGATGATAAATTAGTGTACCAAATTTCCATGGAAACCACCTTAAATGCCTTTGATATGAGTGTAATGAATACGGTGGGACCCATTGCTGGTCATCAAGTGAATTACTACGAATTAGCTCAAGAGCCAGTTTCTGGAAATTTCTTTTGTACAGAGACAGATTTCTTCTCGTATGGTACCGTGCATGTTTTCGATGCAACGAATACCGAATTGAGTCAGTTTTCGGTGAGCACCTCACCCGGAACCGTAGTATTTGATGTACGTCCAAGCGTTGGTATAAGCGAATTAACAGAGGCTTTGGCCGTATATCCGAACCCAGCTAATACAAGCGTAAACGTAAATGTAGCAGGGGAGAAGTTCGTGTATAGCTTAGATGGAACCTTACTGATTCAAACCACAGAAAATATGTTGGATATTAGTGCACTTTCGCAAGGATTGTATGTGCTTTCGGTGAACGGACAAAAAACGACCTTGGTCAAGAATTAATTCTTGAACCTATAAGAATCATGGGAAGCGGCTTAGGCCGCTTTTTTTTTGTCTCTACATACAAAGCAAAGGGAGCGATCATAAGCGCTTTTCATGAAAGCGATCCACCACGGCAATCATGCTCGTATAGGATCTATACCACCGTTTCATCCCTAATACTTTTGCTTCCTGGTGTATTGGATGGGCTCCCCATGCTTGTATCGATCCCATATCCTTCCAATAACTGATAAACATGCCACGACCCTCATGTTTTATGCTTTCATAGCCTAAATACCCAGGATAGGTTTTTACTAAGTCTAGCGTCTTTTCGTCATATTCCGTATAGCCTTCAAGGTCATCAGACAAATAGTAATTGAAAATGGAGGCAAAAAAGGGTGCCTCGGGTGGAGTAGGGGTGTTCCAATGAATCATGTGCTAAAAATATGAAAAGATGCTCACTCATCCTTAACATTCATTTCCTTAAGATAAGGCATAAGTGTTTGTAGTGCTTTTGGTCCAATTCCATGCCATGATGCTACCTCCTTGACGCTATGTTGCGGTCGTAATCTTGTTTAAGTACGCAGTCGATATTCAGCGGGCAAGAACTCACTTCTTGGGATTAAATAGCAGGCTTCGTAGGTCAGGAAAACGATAAAATGCGACTAAAAACAACACCGTTTGTACTACGCACGGTGCAATGATTGATTCTCCATGCTCCAGGTGTGTGGCGATGGCGCCTCCCATGTAGGCAGCAAGCAGAAGGGTTCCCAATATCCCTGTTCTTGGAATGATGAATAAGATAAGGCAAATCAATTCAACCACACCAATGAGCAAGTACGTGTTTGCATCGATGCCCATTTTGGCTGCCATTTGAAGTGCTTCAGCGTTTGCCATAAATTTACCTGCCGCGCTTCCTAAAAAAGCAAGGGAAATGAGTCCTGTAAAAACCCATGCAACGGTGTTATTTGTTTTCATTGAGGTATTTATTTAATTTTTTTGATGGACGAAACTACAAAATAAATTTAAATTCGGGTTTACGGTTTAATGGGGTTAGTGCGTGTCGCTAATCAATAAGTATTTCTACTTTTTTACCACAAAAAAGTAGCAAAAAGCTCGGTGCAGAGTTTAAGGAACGACGCTCCACTCCTGAAAACTGACCGTTTCGGCGATACTTCGGCTTCCTTACGGTGCCCAGTTTTCTGTTCGCTCTGCTTGTCCCTTAAACATGCACCAAAGGAAGATTTCATATACCCACTGTTTTTTTTTCGCACCCTGAGTCGCTAGTGATGAGCATGTCGAATCATATCGAAGGGTACGGAAATAAAAAAAGCCGATCATTTCTGACCGGCTTTTCGCTCCCCCTGCTGGACTTGAACCAGCGACCCTCTGATTAACAGTCAGATGCTCTAACCAACTGAGCTAAGGAGGAATTTTGTGGATGCAAAGATAGAAATATTTCTAAATTTTGCAATTCAAATGATTAGAAAATTTTAAAAATCTTCGTTAGAAATGTTAAAGTCGTCGTAGTGACCATCTTCATCTACTGAAAAATCATCACGATCAATAAAGTCATCCAGTTCTCCATCGATGCGCTGTGCAGGCCTAAGAATGTTGGTGTCTGATACGTTTAATCGAATTTCAGTGCGAACGCTACCATCCTCCGATATATACCCTTTTGCATATGGAGTGCCAACCAATTCTACCATGGTGCCGCGTGTAAGAAAATCTACGATGCGCATGTTACTGCCTTCACGCTTCCATATAGTGCAGTTTACCCAAGTCGTTTTGGTTTTTGAAGCACCAGTTTTTTTGTCCCTCCAGTTTTTGTTATGAGCCACCGGAAAGTTGATTGCAATAATTCCACGTTCCATGGGTTTAACCAGGGCGTCTTTACCAATGTTGCCAATTAATCGTGTTTCAAATACTGTAGCCATAGCAATTCAAATTAGTTCGCAATAACCACAAAATTAGCTAAATAACGGATTGACAATCAAATGATTTGATTTTAGTGTTGGTGGCCGTGCGGACCATGAACATGTCCATGGGCAATCTCATCTGCCGTGGCCTCACGAACTTCTAGGATTGATCCTTCAAAATGTAAATCAGTTCCAGCTAACGGGTGATTAAAATCCATTTTTACCACATCATCCGTAATTTCAAGGATTCTTCCACGCATTTGATGGCCTTGACCGTCGCTCATTGGGATTAATGCACCTACTTGAAACATTTCAGTATCAAAGTGGCCGTTCTCATCGTGAAAAACATTGCTCGGTATCATTACGATTTCGTCATCCGAAGGTAAGCCGTAGGCATTTGCTGCATGAATCGAAAAATCAAAGGAATCTCCCGTTGTTTTTCCGCTCAAGTTTGCTTCAAAATCAGGGATTAATGAACCAACTCCATATAGAAATACCAAAGGATTCGTTTCATCTGTGATTTCAATTTGTTCTCCCGTTTGATGGTTTGTAAGTTTATACATTAAAGAAACCACGGTGTTTGTTGCTATTTGCATTGTTATCTGTGTTTAAGTTGCGTAATTACGCAGGTTATTTTTTTATAAGTTCTTTTACGAAGTTGGGCAAAGCAAAGCTTGCGTTGTGTAATGCCGAATTGTAATACCTGAGTCCGTTTGAGTTAACAAACGCTTCGATTTCAGCATCTTTTTGATGAATCGGTCCATGAATATTCCCTTTCAATCCATATTGGAAACTCCACATTCCTGTAGGGTAGGTTGGAACGAAAAATAAGGAAACGGGTGCCTTGTCCGCACCAAAAATATCCTGTAAGGTATGATTCAATTCTCTAAACGCTTTTTCATTGAATTTTGGTGATTCACCTTGTGCGACTAAAATTCCATCTTCTTTTAACGCATTATAGCAATTCGTGTAGAATGATACGGAGAAAAGACCCTCTGCTGGACCAACTGGATCTGAACCATCCACAAGAATAACATCATAGGTACCCGGCGCTGCGTTTTTTGCAAAAGCAATACCATCGTCAACCAATAAGGTTAATTTAGGGTCATCAAAAGATGCTGCAATAGTTGGTAAATGTTCTTTACACGCTTCGATTACGGCCCCGTCAATTTCTACCATAGTAACTTTTTCGACCCCAGGGTGACGAAGAACTTCTCTGATGGTTCCACCATCACCACCGCCTATAACCAAAACATTTTTTGGATTTGGATGCATAAACAATGCCGGATGAGATATCATTTCATGATAATGGAATTCATCGTTTTCCGTGGTCATTACCATGTCGTCAAGGGCTAACATTTTACCGTATTTATAAGATTCTAAAATACGTACCCGTTGGAAGGGAGATTGATGGTCGTAATACACATCTCCCGTAAAACGTAGCGATAAGGCTTGATTTTCGTCTTTATCCGTGAACCAAACATTTCGAGTATAGAAACCAGGGTTTACCCATTCATT
Source organism: Flavobacteriales bacterium (assembly GCA_046081745.1). Classification (GTDB taxonomy): domain Bacteria; phylum Bacteroidota; class Bacteroidia; order Flavobacteriales_D; family Crocinitomicaceae; genus UBA952. The sequence continues at coordinate 4,130 of JBJTWL010000032.1, forward strand.
CGCTTTTTGGCGCATGCTTGAGATATCAAAATCGTTGCGCGTTAATAAGTTAACAGAACCACGCTTCATTTCAATGGCAGAATAAGACTTCGCTTGAAAACTTTCTTTTAAATAATCAAAGGC
>JBJTWL010000033.1:0-4031 GCA_046081745.1 Flavobacteriales bacterium
GTTAAATCAATTCGACGCCTTGCATGTCATGTCGTACATAGTGGGTTCATGGACGCTCAATGCATGGATTCGTGATTATGGAAAACGAAACATTAAAACGATTGTATATGACCGGAGTCCCTTGCAAGAAAGGGCTCCAAACATCCTTCTATCGGATTTACGCTTAGTAAATGCTATTGTTTTTGGTGAAATAACAAAGGATTTTGTAAATACTCCATACCCAGTTTTGATTGATAGTTCAATTTCACTAGGCATGTTTATTGAAACCTACGCGACGAATTTGGTTCGGAAACATCAATCAAGAGCCATGGAACAAGGGCCACTGCATTGGGATCTTGCGAGCCTAAAACAACCGGTAGATGATTATACGTACCTGCCATTAAATCATGATCAATTGTACACCGTACCGGAATATTTTGGTTCTGAAGTATTTTATTTTATCAAACATGGTGAGTTTTCTTCAGAAATGAAAAATAACAAACCCGTTGAAAACCCCTTCATTAAACGAAAAAAGCCATGATTTCGGTATATAACATTAAACCCAAATTCCAGCAAGTGCTAAAACCGGTGATGGAGTTTTTATATAGAAATAAATTTACGCCCAATCATATTACGTTGTTAGCCTTAATCGGTTCCATCGCGACTGGCGTTTTTGTTTATTTGGATAAGGGTTGGTTTTATTTAATGTTGGTCCCCATTTATTTATTGATCCGAATGGCACTAAATGCCATTGATGGGATGATGGCAAGGGCTTATAACCAACAATCTTCCTTGGGTGAAGTACTCAATGAACTTGGCGATGTTTTGGCCGATATCGCGATTTTTTATCCCTTATTACTTAAATTAGGGCTGGATAAACATCCTCATTTACTGATGGTATTTATCGTACTGATGATTACCAATGAATTTGTAGGGGTTTTGGGTAAGGCCATGGGAGGAGCTCGGAGGTATGAAGGCCCTATGGGGAAAAGTGACCGTGCCTTGTTTTTTGGGCTGCTGTGCTTGGTTGTGCTGTTATTTCCGATTGTAACTTCATGGACAATCTATGCAATAGGAGTTGTTATTATTGCCATGCTAATTAGTACATTGGTTCGCATTAAAAAATCGTTGAACGCATGAATTATTTTCTTTCCAATCGATTCGTAGAAAATAAAGAGGTGATATCTATCATCCTTGTTATTCTTGGGATTTTAGTTTTTGCGACGCTGTTGTTCTTTGTTATGGGTAGAATATATCCGGGTGACAAAGTTCGTGAATTACAACAACGAACCAAGTCATGGTGGGTGATGGCTACGGTGTTTATTTTGGCTACGGTGCTCCATCCATCCATTTCTTTTATTGCGTTCGGTTTGCTTTCATTTGTAGGGTTAAGGGAGTTAGCGAGCATCAGTAAGAACATAAGGCCTGAAGATCGTAAGGTAATCATTTGGTGTTACCTCGCGATTCCTGTTCAGTACTTTTTAGCGTACATGGGCTATTTTAATTTGTTCATGATTTTCATTCCTGTAATTATGTTCATTTGGATTCCATTTGTGCTTGTAATTCGAGGATTTACGGTGGAAATTGGTAAATCCATGAGCATTTTACCCGCCCAATTAATGTTCACTGTTTTTTCATTGAGTCACCTGGCTTATTTATTGTCTCTGCCAGCATTAACCGGATTTCATGCCGGGGGGAGGGGATTATTACTTTTTGTTGTTTTTTTGACGGAAATGAATGATGTGTTCCAGTTTACCTGGGGTAAGTTACTAGGAAAGCACAAGATTATAGAGAAAATAAGCCCAAATAAAACGTGGGAAGGATTCATTGGGGGATTTATCACCACCCTCATCGTAGCCTATTTCATTCGGTTTCTAACCCCATTTACGGCCATTGAATCGCTATTCGCGGGTGCTGTTATAGCGTTTGGTGGATTTATTGGAGATGTAATTGTTTCTGCGATAAAACGGGACATCGGTCTAAAAGATACAGGGAACCTAATTCCAGGTCATGGTGGGATCTTAGATCGTATTGACTCATTGGCTATTGCCGCACCTTCATTTTTCTATTTAGTATATAATTTATACTACGCTTGATGAAGTGGTTATTAATCATTTTTTTTTATAAAGTCATAATGCAGCTATTTCTCCGAATTTATGTCGGAGTAAAGTGGATTAATACTCAAAATTTACAAGTTCCTAGTCCGTATATCATTGTTTCTAATCATAATAGCCATTTGGATACTATGTCTGTAATGGCGGCGCTTCCCATCAACCAGCTCATTAAAACTCATCCTGTAGCTGCTGCGGATTATTTTGGTAAAAATATGGTTACCCGATTTCTATCGAGGTATGTGCTTAATGCAATTTTAATAAAGCGTCAACGGACTGAAGGTGATCCGAGCCCTACTGATATTATGTTAGGATTTTTAGAGAGAGGTCATAGCTTATTGCTTTTTCCAGAGGGGTCACGTGGGGAACCTGAAAAAATTCAATCGTTTCAAAAAGGTATTGGCGCTTTACTATTTCGACGTGCTAATACCCCCTATATTCCAATATTTATGAAAGGAATGGGGCGTGTATTACCCAAAGGAGAAAAGTTATTGGTTCCTTTTGATTCATACGTTAGCATTGGTTCCGTATCATACACCAAAGAAACAGAAGTAACATTAATTGTGAAAGAAGTGGAAGAAGCGGTTCGCAAGCAAGGCGATGTTTTATTATATTTGTTTAATCAATAGTGGGTACGATGAATGAGTTAAAAAAAGAAAACGACACCAAAATATTAAAACTCATTGCTGCGCTAGCCATAGATGGTATGGGTATGCTTTCTTATTTAATTCCAAGTATTGGAGAAATATTCGATGCCGTTTGGGCACCTATTTCTGCCATTCTTGTATATTACATGTTTGGTAGAAAATTGTCTTGGGCAGGATTCACCTTTGTTGAAGAGTTAGCGCCATTTGCAGATGTATTGCCCTCTGCAACGTTGGCCTGGTTCTTCTATTACTATAAATCGGATAATAAAAAACAATGAGTTAAAGATTTTTTATAGCTTTGAGTAACTTAAATTGATGACTATGAAAAAATTAATGATTGTTTTAGGAGTAGCTTTATTTACAATGGCTTCTTGTTCAAAAGATTACACATGCAAGTGTACCGTAACCGATGCGGGTGTTGAAGTTGGAACAACCAGTTCAACCATTACCGGTAAGAAGAAAGATGCTACTGCAGCATGTGATGAAAACGATGCTTCAATTGGAACCCTTTCAACAAACTGCGAAATTCAGTAAGGATTTAACTACCAATTTTTAGGGGGGATCGTCCCCCTTTTTTATTATGAATAGTATTGAAGTATTTTTTTTAAACATCGGTTGTTCTTTCACAATCGCAAAATTTTTACCCTATTTTTTATTGTGTATAATCGGTTGGTTCTTGGCACGATTCATTCATCGGCGGGTTCAAACCAAGACCCATAAACGTTGGCTGCTTGCCATGTTGTTTATTGGGACTTTTATCCAGCCTGTCCTTATTTATTTTGCCATCAATCCAATTTATCAGGGAGACTTAGCCGATCTCAGCTATCATCCCAAAACATCGATGAGCTTTGGTGATGCTAAGAAATTAGTTGTGATTGCATTGCCCGGTTGTAAGTATTGTTCGGAGTCAACACAGCATATGAAAGGAATCAGCTCCTATACCAACGTTCCGATTGAATACTGGGTATTGGGCTCTGATTCTGCAGACTTAAAAACATATAATGCCTTGGTGGGTAGTAGCATACGCTGCCGCTTGAAGCCAAATTTATCGGAAGTTCTACCGATTACCAAAGGGAGTTTTCCAACCTACGTGTTAATCGATCGAGGGAAAATTAAAAAAGCATGGCATAATGATGCCTTTGGTGTTCGTGCTTTAAATGAGCTGAATTAATCCAGTTTAATCTTATTAAAGAAGAATACGGTCCGCTTGCGCTCTACATCTTTGTCCTTACGGTTAATAATACGTTGTATCCCATAAGACAAGAAGTAGTTGTCATACCAATGGATGATTTCA
>JBJTWL010000034.1:0-3732 GCA_046081745.1 Flavobacteriales bacterium
ACGTATCTGAATCTACTTCTACAAAAACTGGAATTAATCCAAGTAAAGCAATTACCTCCGTTGTTGCAATGTAGGTGAACGAGGGCGTAATTACCTCATCTCCGGGTTTTAACCCAAGCCCCATCATTGCGATTTGCAGCGCATCCGTCCCATTTGCACAAGGAATCACATGTTTAACGCCGAGATATTCAGCCAGCTCTTTTTGAAAATGAGTTACTTCAGGTCCATTAATAAACTGCGCATTGGTGATAACAGATTGAATTGCGGCATCTACTGAGGGTTTAATGCGCTCATATTGAGCCATCAAATCAACCATTTGAATTTTATTCATTCACTTTATATTGAAGAACAAAAGTAGGTAAAATCATCCGTTATTGCATGTTAATGCACCATGATTCCGCCTCAAAAACACAGATTATTACGTATCTTTGCGCTATGTGGAAAGGTTTACTTCCTTTATTTTTTTGTTCGTTTTTAGCAAATGGGCAAGTAAGTGCTGTTGATACCGCCTCTGATGCTCGGATCATGGTAAGTGTTCACTATGCTACGGGTTGGACCGGAGGAGATTTGGTAAATCGTTACGGATATCTAAACCTAGTTGGGTTTAGCGGAGGATATAAGTTTCGTAACAATTGGTTTGTGCTTGGTGATGCCAATTTTATGTTTGGAAGTGTGGTGAAAATTCCGACATTACTGGATGAGCTTAAAGATTCTTTCGGGAACATTACGGACGTAAACGGGGATCCTGCGACAGTTAGTATCCTAGCAAGAGGGATTTGTGCTTCCGCTCAAATTGGAAAAATAATTCCTTTAAATAAACGCAATCAAAATTCAGGGATTATGGTACAAGTTGGGCTTGGCTACATGAATCACCGGATAAAAATTGAAACACAAACACAGGTAGTTCCATTAATCGAATTGGATTATAAAAAAGGGTATGACCGACTAACTACAGGGGTTAATGCCGTGCAATTTTTAGGGTATTCGTACATGCCAAGGAATGGATTTTATAATTGCTATGGAGGAATTTATGCGATGGAAGGATTTACAAAGAACCGCAGAACCATCTTTTTTGATCAACCGGATGTACCTGTATCCACAAAGACCCGTTTAGATGTTATTGTTGGACTAAAATTTGGGTGGTACATTCCATTTTATTCTACCCAAAAAGACTATTATATCGAATATTAATGCGGGGATTGTATGATATTTCAATCATGTTGTTTGGACTTGGTATCTATGTAGCCAGTTTTTTCAATAAAAAAGCTAGACAACGAATTAGAACCACGGATGCTTGGAAAACCACCTTGCCTCCGGGTCCATATGACCTTTGGATGCACTGTGCTTCACTGGGGGAATTCGATCAGGGTCTGCCTGTGCTCTGGGCATTTAAATCCAACTTTCCCGAATCGAAAATACTGGTCACTTTTTTCTCACCATCGGGCTTAAACAATTATCATAAACGCGCACATTGCGTTGATTATGCGTGTCTTATTCCATTGGATCGTCGAAAAAACGTACGTGAATTTATCACCCATGTTCATCCAAAAGCAGTCGTCTTTGTTAAGTACGAGTTTTGGCTGAATTTTATTTTTGGAATATCGAAACGGAACATACCCCTATTTAGCATCTCAACCCTGTTGCGAAAAAATCAGTTTATTTTTAAACCCTTGGGAGCAATATTCCGAAAAGGATTAAACCGATTTACACATTTTTACGTTCAAAACGAAGAAACAAAATTGCTCTTATCCGCCATTGGCATAGAAGAGGTTACTGTTAGTGGGGATACCCGGTATGACCATGTATTAACTCAACAAGAGCATGCATTGAAGGCGCAGGTTAATCATCCCGAATTAAATGTATTGACTACATATTGCCAGGATAAGACGGTATTGGTATTAGGGAGTAGTTGGTTGGTTGAAGAGGAAATGTTGCACTCCATTCACTCGCGCATAACGCTAGATCTCACGATCATTGCGCCCCATGATATCACTGAAAATCATTTGTATGAAATCGAAGCAATGTTCGGCGATGCCTGTATTCGATTAAGTGAAATCGATACTATTTCCAATGAAACCGTTATTCTTGTAGATTGCATTGGACTTTTGCATCAATTGTATCAGTTTGCTAGTATAGCTTTTATTGGCGGTGGTTTTACCGGTAAACTCCATAACATCCTTGAACCCGCTGCCTATGGAGTCCCGATCCTTTTTGGACCTACCCATGGTAAATTTCCTGAGGCCGAAGAATTTATTAATAAAGGGCTTGCATCCGATGTTAATTCACCTCAAGAATTGCTCGATAAAATCCAATTATTTTTGCGTCATCTTGACGTGACGAAGGGAATAATTATAGCGCATGTTCACGAAAAATCTGGAGCCACAAAACGGATAACAACGCACTTAATTAATACGCTCGTTCGTTCCGATTTTCCTTCCAATTAATAAATGCTTTATTGACTACTTTGTTCCCGCCTGGAGTTGGATAATCCCCCGTGAAATACCAGTCGCCCGTATGGCCTGGACAGGCTTTATGCAAGTTATCTACGGTTTGAAACACAATGACAACCTCTGAATTCACATCCTCCGGTCGTAACAACCTTGCAATTCTATCTGAGATTTCTTCATCGGTGAATGGCTCGAAAATGCGTTTAACCTCATTTTTAACTTCTTCCTTGGGAATAGATAACTGGTTTAAACATGCCTGATACACCTCTTCGATGATTTGGTCCAAATTACGTTCTTTCAATAAAGAAATTGCCGCCTCAAAAGCAATAAAATCCCCCATTTTCGCCATATCAATTCCATAGCAATCGGGATAGCGAATCTGTGGCGCAGAGGAAACTACTACCAGACGCTTCGGTTCTAATCGACTTAACATTCTCAAGATACTTTTCTTGAGGGTTGTACCTCTTACAATACTGTCATCAATGACCACGATATTATCACGGCCCGGAACGATACTACCGTAAGTAATGTCGTACACATGAGTAACTAAATCATCTCGAGAATCATCTTGGGTGATGAAAGTTCTCAATTTGGCATCTTTTATAGCAATTTTCTCAATTCGCGCACGCCCTTCAATGATTTTGGTAATGGCTTCTGAACTTGGACTTTGACCTAAGGCTAATATCGCATTTGCTTTTTCTAAATTGTGATAATCTTCCACTCCTTTCATCATTCCGTAGAAAGAAACTTCGGCGGTATTAGGAATAAACGAAAAGACTGTATGCTCAATATCACCTTGAATGGCTTGCATTACCTGAGGGACAATATTTCGGCCTAAATTCTTACGCTCTTTATAAATATCTGCGTCCGAGCCTCTTGAAAAATAAATTCGTTCAAACGAACATTTTTTAATCGGCAATTGTGGAAGTATTTCTTGCTCAGACACTGTACCTTGGTTAGGTATTAGCAAGGCACTTCCGGGGTTCAATTCCTTGATTTGATGCTCTTTTAAATTGAAAACGGTTTGTATCACAGGTCGCTCAGAGGCAACAACCACTACCTCTTCATTTTCATAATAAAATGCTGGTCGAATACCGGCTGGATCCCTTAATACAAAAGCATCCCCATGTCCTATTAAACCTGCCATGACATACCCTCCATCCCATTTATTCGCCGACTTTTGCAGGACAGAAACCAAATCTAAATGCTCGCTAATTTTTGTCGAAATCTCAGGTTTGGAAAACCCTTCTGATTTGAATTTTTCATACAGCTTGTCATTTTCAAC
>JBJTWL010000035.1:0-12569 GCA_046081745.1 Flavobacteriales bacterium
TATGCGTCCAATTTTAATGACTACGATAGCCATGGTATTTGGTATGATTCCAATTGCCATTGGTAAAGGATCGGGAGCCGAATGGAAAAATGGTTTGGCATGGGTACTAATTGGTGGATTAACCTCATCCATGTTCCTTACCATTATTGTAGTTCCAATCATGTATAGCATGGTTGATTCCGTAAAAGAATGGTTATCGAAACGAAAAATCGCTAAACGGTTGACCGAAGAATTTAACGAAGGTTAGTTTAACAACAATGTGATGGGTTTAACAGATCCATCACATTTTTTACGGGACTAAACACATTGGAAGGAATTTCAACAAAAACGGTATTCCAATGATACATCGAACCGTTCCATAAACCTGGTTTTTCTAGATAATAAACGGTTTTACCTAAATGGTTCTTTTTCACCGCCATAGACAGGTCTTCCCGAACAAAATGAGTCAAATCTAATTTGTTACCCATTATATCATAGGGTGAAATGGCCATCATAACCGGATTAAAATGAGAACTTTCCGTAAGTTTCGCCAAATGAATTGAATCAATCTGTGACTTTTCAATGATTTGCTTTGTTTTCACCCCTTCATAAGAAACCCAAAAAGGTCCACCACCGGGCATTCCCTCATTCTTTACCATGCCGCATATACGATATGGTCGTTGAACTAGCGTTATAACATCTTCCCATCGTGCAATATCATCTGACTCATTTATTAGTTGATATTCGTTGCAAACCCGCTTGAATGAAAGCACATCCTTTGTTTCATATGCGCGCAACAGATCAGCACGCAATTGCACCAAGACACCCCCTAATAATTCCCAGGCGCGATTCACCGGTTCATCGTATATGGGACACTGTATATTGTCAATATTTTTAATAAAAATCACATTAGATTCCAATCTATTTAAATTGGAAAGAATTGCACCATGCCCAGCGGGTCGTCGAACATAGGATCCTGATTGATTTCGTAACGGGTGCATAAATTCATCAAACACATACGAATCCGTTTCAAGGGCTTGTGTACTAAAATCTATTTTAAATGGAAAAGATCTTTCTAGTGCATCGCGCGCTGTTGATAATTGAGGTAGATGTTCTTGCTGAACCGTGAAATGAAAGCGTTCTATTTGCTTCGCGGCATTAAATCCTTGTCTCAGATGGCCCTCAAAGGGAGAAATATTCTGCCCCGAAAACCGATGAAATGGAAACAAGGCTTTAGGTGTACCTGAAAAATTCAATCCTTGTGACCCAAGTAAATAATCACAGAGTGCCAATAAATCAACAGAAGGATCCTCTAATAACTGACGCCATGCTTCATTCACTTCATGATAGAACGCAAAGGACTCGATTTTACTAAGAAACAATCGAATCTCATCTCCTTGTTCATGTCCCATTGAACCAAGAAATTGTTGAAGAAAATCAAACATACGCGAACCCACACCAGAAGCGGGTATAAAGAATGAAAGGGATCCCTTATTTTGTACAAATACCGCTTGAAATTTCCGTATATCTTCTGGCGTATACGTTAAAATCCCATTACCGATCCTACACGCTTCTGCAATGTTAGGAGACGCCAAAGAAGAGAACAAACGGTTACGTTGTTTATCAATCGCTTCTTGAATATCCTTCTCCATCCGAGATAAATAGTTTTACTTTGCAGTGTGAATCTAATCGTCGAAGGTATAAAATATCAACTACACGCCAAAAAACGCCAAGGAATTCATTCCCCCTTTGTATATGAATTGGCCGATGTGGGATTACAAATCTGTCTAGAAAAGGAAGATTTACGAACGCTAAACCGCTTCGATTCACAACAAAAAAGAGACCAGAGACAAATAACAATTACTGATCTGGGAGCCGGATCAAAAACACGTCGGAATCAACGGACGATCAATCAAATCCATAAGAACAGTAGCTCAGGAAAACGCTATGGCGCATTACTCTATCGCCTCTGCAAACACTTCGAACCCGCACGAATCCTTGAATTAGGAACATCCCTTGGACGTGGCAGTCTTGCCATGCACCTTGGAAATCCAGCAGCGGAACTAACTAGCATTGAAGGTTCACCCGAAATCGCGGCCATTGCGCGTGAAAACATGAATGAATTTGCCACGAATCCCTCCAATATTTACTTGGTTGAGAGTTCATTCAGCACGTATTTATCCACATTAGATCACAAAACCTTTGACCTCGTTTACATTGACGGCCACCATCAAGGAGAAGCCTTATGCAACTACCTTGACCTCATACTGCCATACACACATGAGCAAACCCTTTTCCTGTTAGATGATATTCGATGGAATGACGATATGTTCATGGCTTGGAATAAACTGGTTTCAGACAAGCGATTTCACCTGAGTATTGACTTCTTTAGAATGGGATTATTGAGTAGACGTCCAATGCAAGCTAAAGAACATTTTGTGTTGAAATGTTAATAGACCGGTTTAATTTGTTTTAACATCAGGGCGGTGTTTATTCGTTTCGTTTCTACGTTAGCACGCTTGCCTTTCGGAGAAGAATACCCAGAAGAAGCTGCGATTACCACAGCATCAACCTCATTTAGGTTTTTATCCAGGGTAGTCCATTCGTACGTATTACTTGTTGGTGCATCATCATCGGATCTAGAACCCCTGAACACTTCCGGTTTGGCATCCTCTTTTTCAACCAACGCAACATCTGCGGGTTCATCCATCACCTGTTCAAGGGGTGCAACGATGCTCTCATTTTCGAAACCGGGTGTTGTGACCGACTCTACAACCGCCAATTGAGGGTTTTGAGCTGGTTTAGGATGAGGTGCTATGTTAGGGACCTTCTTGTTCTTTGGCCAATCCTTAAAACCCGGTGTCTTTTTTTCAACCTTTGAGTGCTTTTCTTGTGGGGAATTTTCAACCCCAAAATAATATATCGTTAAGAAAATTAATAGCGATGCAGCCACCGCAGAGGCAACAAACAAATTGAAAAATCGAGGTTGAATTCGCTGAACCGGCGCTTGTGTGTACGTTTGATCAAACGTATGATTCAGTGATTCCAAGATGCTTTCAGGCGGACTTACGGGTAAAACCTCCTTGCTTCGCGTTGCAAGGACCTTAACCTGCTGAAAACTTAATTCATCCGAACACAATTCTTGAATTAAAGATTGCTCCTCAGGCGTCAGATCCCCGTAATGAGCATTTAAAAATAAATCATCTATCTGTTTCATCGTTCTACGAGTTCAAACATTTTTAATTCTGCTGCCAATTTCTTTATGGCATAAAATAAGCGTGACTTCACCGTTCCTTCGTTAATCCCAACAATCTCTGAAATTTCTTTAATTGAAAGTCCATCGATATGTTTTAATACAAATACTTCGCGGTGTTTATCATCTAATTTCACAAGTTCCTTATCCAAAGCCTCTTTAAATTCCCAATCAGTTACGGTCTGTTCCACATCCTCTGTCCCACTCAACTGATAATGATTATCAAGTCCGTTAACGGTGTTTTTTCGGACTTCATTCCGCTTAAACTCATTCTTACATAAATTAGAGGCAATGGTATACACCCAAGTTTTAAAACTGCGATTGGTATCAAACAAATGGGGCTGAGTAATAATCTTAGTAAACAAATCCTGTAATAAATCCTGCGCACGCACTTCATTATACCACAGCAGCTTAAGCATATACCCATATAGTTTGCCTGAGTAGCGTTGATATAATTCATTAAAGGCAGTCTTCTCCCCTTGACGAATCGCTAGCATGAGCTCTTCATCCGAAAAATGAGAAAATCCTGTCTTTAATCCACGCATAGGTGTCTTAGTTTTTTTGTCTTATTTTTATTTTTTTATTCTCAATTTTAGTCCGTTTGTCTTTGCTTTTATCCGTACTTAAGGTCTCAACGGTTAAAATCATTGGCATATAATTTTGTTTCAGGGGCGCAATTGACTCATCAAGGCCCTCACCGCAATCCATGTAAGTAAACGAATCCATAAATTGCTCGTTGGTTTGGAGAATCTGCTCAGCACTAATATTATCCGTATACAAGAAAACCAATCCGTGCGGCACTAGGCTTTGCTCAAATTGAACCAAATATTCGCTTGGGATTGTCATTGAAAACGCAAATTGTTTTTCAGGATTCACTCGAATTAAGTCACCCAGATAATTCACATCTACCGTTGATTGAACTGGAATAGTATACCCTTTTTTCAGGAGTAAGGCGCGATATTGTGGACTTTGTAATAAATCCAATGAAACGATGTCAATTGCAGTTTTACGCGTAGTGAGCTGCTCTTGAATGGCACTGTACGTATCTAAGGTTCCGTGGGTAATCAAGGTGGTATAATCAGGAACAGATTTTATCAAATCATAGCCGTAACATTTCATGGGTTCAGGAATCATTTGCAGCTCTTTGAACTTGGTTAAGGTGTTTAATACCATCATTGTGTCCCCGGTTACTAATGAATTGGCTAACAACAGGGTTAATCCCTGTGGATGATTCGGATTGATTCGCAAGGCCTCTGTTAACTGCGGGGCGCGTTCGGAATTGTAATTACCTTGATCGTAGTACAAAATATTCGCTTCAATTTGCTCAGTCGGTGTTTGAGCTACCCCTTGTAATTTGGTGACAGATTCCTTCAGTTGGCTCTCTTCTGCTTCGGAAGCAGATCGGGAAAAAGCATTGTTCTTAACCTGTGTTTTTCTTGACTTATAGGAATCCGCCTCCTTCTTACACATAGTGGACTCTTGTTCGCGCATTTCTTCGTCGTTCGCAGCAGGTGTTTTCTCAACATCCTTATCATTGATAAGCAAGTGTGTGCTATCCAACAATTGTGGGGAATTTTCCCAGGCATTGGAGTTTATGATTACCCCGTTAGAATTATTATTGGTTTGTGGTGGCTGAGCAGTTACATAAACGACCCAGAAAAAACCGAAGAAAAATAGTAAGAATTGTTTCATAACAAAGCCCTCTACATGCAAGAAAAGAAAAAGTTCATTTAACGAAGGTAAGTATTTAGTTAAGACAAATAATATGTAAGTTTGTGCGTTAAGTCACCCGTGAAAAATCTAATTTATTTTCTTAGTACCATAGCAATACTCATTGGATTGATTCCTTTGAATAGTTGTAATAAAGTGAAAGGATTTTCTCAGGGAAATTTAACATTTTCAATAGACACTTTAGTATTTGACACGGTTTTTACGACGGTGGGATCCACAACCAAACAATTTAAAATCTATAACCCCTCCACAAAATCTGTACAGATTGAGGAAATCGAATTGATGGGAGGTTCTCAATCCCCATTTCGGTTAAACGTTGATGGTGAAAAGGGAACGTTTTTAGAAAACATGGTAATGGAAGGAAAAGATAGTCTTTTTGCATTTGTAGAAGTCACTTTGGCTGCCAATACACAAAATCAACCCTTGATCATAGAAGACTCTATCCGCTTTAGAACCAATGGAAAAGATCAATATGTAAAACTCACGGTGTGGGGACAAGACGCGTATTTTCATTACAAAGACTTGAATGAAGGAATTTGGCCAAACGATAAACCACACGTTATTTATGGCTATGCTGCCGTGGATTCCGCCAAATCCCTGACTATTCAAGCTGGAACAAAAATCCATTTGCACAAAAATTCTATCCTTTACGTGTACAAAGGCGCATTGCATGTGCAAGGAATGCAAAACAATGAGGTGGTATTTCAAGGAGACCGCTTGGAGTCAATGTATAGCAATGTAGCAGGACAATATTATGGAATCTACTTTCACGAAGCACTGCCCTCCACCATCGATTATGCGATTTTAAAAAACGGTACGGTGGGTGTGCATTTGTATCACGAAGACCCTAGTAATTCAGGGTACACCCTTCAAATAACAAATACACGAATTTTTAACGCATCTAGATATGGCGTATTTATTTATGCAGGAGCTAAGGTAAAAGCAGAGAATTGCATTATATCGCGCAATGAAAGTCATGCTTTATTCGTGTTGGAAGGGGGGGATTTCAATTTTAACCATTGTAACTTGGTAGGCTACGGGAATTCGCAAGTTTCTGCGGTTGGAATTAGCAATTACTTTTACAATGCAATTACGGGAAATACCACAGTTTCATCCATCAACGAAGGGGTACTGCGTAATTGCGTGATTGCTGGAAATTTAGATTACGAATTAGCGCTTGACACCTTGAACGCTCCAGGGGTGAATCTTAATTTTAATTTCTCACATTGCCTAATTCGCAGTGCAAGTACGTTTACTGAGCCATTTTATTCGAATATCATATGGAATGAAAATCCACTTTTTGAAAATACTGCCCAAGGTGATTTCCTATTTCTTCAAGACTCCCCGCTGCAAGGTGCTGGAATAAATACCGCTGTATTTTCAGACATCTTAGGGAATTCAAGAAACAATCCGCCTGATATTGGCGCCGTCGAAATGCCTTAACTCGGCAAAAAAAAATCCCGCAGATGCGGGATTCCCTCGTCAATAGTTGTTTCTACTTATGCCGTAGCATTCATATTATCTAGCACATCCATCACACTCTTAACTGCTTCCGCTGATTCTATAAGCAATGCTTTTTCTGCGGCATTCAAATCTAATTCAATAATTCGTTCAATTCCATTTTTACCCAAAACCACCGGAACTCCAAGATATATATCTTTCAATCCATATTCTCCAGTTAACCATGCACAAACAGGGAAAATTCTTTTTTGGTCACGAATGATTGCCTCTACCATTTGAGCAGCTGCAGCCCCAGGAGCATACCATGCAGATGTTCCTAACAATTTAACGATTTCACCCCCGCCAAATTTAGTACGCTCGATGATTTCATTCAATTTCTCTTCTTCGATTAATTCAGTAACAGGAATACCAGCAACTGTTGTGTATCTAGGAAGCGGAACCATTGTATCTCCGTGGCCACCCATCAACACCGCTTGAATATCTTTCGGTGAAACATTCAATTCTGTGGCAAGGAAAGCACGGTATCTTGCAGTATCTAACACACCCGCCATACCAAATACCTTCTTTGAATCAGTTTTAGCATTTAAATAAGCACAATATGTCATTACATCTAAGGGATTAGAAACCACCACGATGATTGCATTTGGTGAATACTTAACAACATTCTCCGTTACAGTTTTCACAATTCCCGCATTCGTTGCGATTAAGTCATCTCGGGACATTCCCGGTTTTCGCGGTAAACCAGACGTTATAACCACAACGTCTGAATCCTTGGTCATGGCATAATCGTTGGTAGATCCAATCGTTCTTGAATCATACATATTGATTGGCGATGTCTGCCAAATATCCAGTGCTTTACCCTCAGCGAAGCCTTCCTTAATGTCCAATAATATAATTTCATTGGCAATTTCACGAGATGCCAATACATCGGCACATGTTGCTCCAACATTCCCAGCACCTACTACAGTAACTTTCATATTCTATATAATTAACGGTTTCTAAATTTCCTTTGCGAATTTACGACAACTGCATTACATTTAGCTTCTTGAAAGAAAAAATGTTTGTCAAAAAAATAATTTAGAGGCAACGTCCGTAAAAACTAATTCGTTAACGAGTAAAAGCCCTTGGAAACTGTAGAACTTAAAGAACTTGTTGCAGCGTGTGTGCGGAAGGAGCGTAAGGCCCAACATGTGTTTTTTAAAGCGTACTACGGAAAAATGCTTTCGGTGTGTTTACGATACATTAAGGATCGGGACAGTGCACAGGAAGTAGTACAAGATGGTTTTATTAAGGTCTTTGATAAATTGGAATTATTTGACTTTCGAGGCTCGATTGAAGGATGGATGCGTCGAATTTTTTCAAATACAGCCATTGACGCGATTCGCAAAGCAAAACGTAACCCGTTTTTATCTGACCAGGATAATGATTTTAAGGTACCTGCTGAGAACACGATGGAAGAGCAAGAGACGTTAGAGGAGTTGCAAATAAAATATCAGGTTGCCATCGATTGTATAGATCGATTATCCCCTGCCTATCGAACCGTTTTTAATTTGTACGTATTTGAAGAGTATTCACACAGAGAAATCGCAGAAATCCTAGGGATTAGTGAAGGAACGTCAAAATCCAACTTAGCAAAAGCTAGAATGAATTTACAAAAAATGCTAGAAACAAAATATAAAAAAATCCAACACTGATGGATAAATTAGATCAACTGTTTAAAAAAGCAATTGAATCACACCATGAACCGTATGATCCAACTGCATGGGAGTCTCTTGAAAAACGCCTTGACGGGCAATTGCCTCCAAAAACCAATCCGTTTAAAAAATGGGGCCTTCCGGGCGCCGCTTTAGTGATTGGCATATCTCTTACTGCCTGGTTTTTTACCGATTCTTCTGTGCCTGTATCTTCCCCTATTTCAACCAAAACAGCTGCTAAAGAGGATCACAAGCCCGACGTAAAACCCCATGTTAATTCGATAAAAAACACCAAACAGCAACCGTCGATCACATTTCACGAAGAAACCAATGAGCCTATTCCTAGCGAACATGAGTTAACAATCATAGATACGGTTGAGCCTCCAGTTGTCAACGAATCACCAACCCTCAAACAGGTGAATAACGATGAGCTTCCATCTAACTCTATTGATCTTGTTGAACACACTAACTCAAAAGGGATCAATGAGTATAATCCGATTCTACTACCGAACTGTGCCGGAATTTCTTCCGATGTGAAAAACACGAATGCGTTTGAAGTTACATTGAAAAGTGATGGCATATTACGTTCAATTGCCCCTAATTCTTCGGCAAAACTTGAATTGAGTGCTGGAAACATTGAAATTATTGATTCAAAAACAGGCACGGTTCTTCAATCTAATGTGATATCAGAACCAAAGGGAGATTTTGTAATTGATGAGCTGATTTATGAAAATGGCCTGCCCGTTCAAGGAATTCATGTGAAGACAGAAGCCAACGTACGATACGTGCGCTACGGAAAACAAATTAGAGAGAATACCGGTAAAGAGCTAAACCTGCATGTATTTGAAAAAGGAACAATGTTGGTTCATATTGATTTAACGGATGACAACGGATGCACCAATGAACTCTCTGCATTAATTAATGTTGCAGAAGACTATAATTTATTGGCTGTGAATGCATTCGAGCCCACCTCACAAGACGCTCGTAAAACTACCTTCATGCCTTATGCGTTGACGCAGCGAGCCACGCCATTCCGAATGATTATTCTTGATCCGAATGATGGCGGCGTAGTTTTTGAAAGTACCGATGCAACATTGGCATGGGACGGAATTGATCGACGATTTGGGAAAATGGGCGATTCAAATAAAGCCTATGTATGGAAAGTTACTTTGTCTGATCCAAAAGCTGGTGAAAAATCAGAGTACATGGGTACCGTGGTGCGCATGTAATAATTCACGCTAAGAAATGTTAAGTAAGGATTATTCTTAGGGATAATCCTTATTTTTGTTTTATCGCTTATCGCGATGATCACTATGCAAGTAATTAAGCGTCTTCCAACTCAATTAGCCAATCAAATTGCCGCTGGCGAAGTGGTTCAGCGACCTGCTTCTGTGGTTAAAGAATTATTGGAAAATGCGATTGATGCCGGGGCTACCGAAATTTCTCTAAATATCAAGGATGGCGGAAGAACGCTTATTTCAATCCAAGACAATGGATCAGGAATGAATGCTGAAGATGCGTTACTCTGTTTTGAACGTCACGCCACAAGCAAGCTGGATGTTATTGACGATTTATTTAAACTAACCACCATGGGTTTTCGTGGTGAAGCGCTTGCTTCGATAGGTGCGGTTGCCCATATTACATTAAAAACCAAACGTGAAGAAGACCTTACGGGTGTTCATATCAAAATGGAAGGAGGAAACTTCGTATTAAACGAGGAGGTGGTTTGTTCCAAAGGCACACTAATTGAAGTAAAAAACTTGTTTTATAATGTCCCTGCCCGTCGAAACTTTTTAAAATCAGACTCCATTGAGTTTAATCATATTGAAGACGCTTTTTTATATATTTCCATTGCGCATCCTGAAGTTAGTCTTATTTTGCATCACAACAACCAAGCAATCTATAACTTAAGTTCAGCCAATTTAAAACGCCGTGTTACGGATGTACTTGGTAAGAATGCGGGAGACCGGGTATTCCCAATTGAATCAGAAACAGACATTGTTAAACTCACCGGATTCATTGGAAAACCAGAAACTGCTAAAAAGACCCGTGGGAACCAATTCTTTTTCGTGAATAGGCGGTATTTCAAAAGTTCATATTTCAATCATGCTGTGCTCAAGGCTTTTGAAGGACTAATTCCAGAAAAAACGCATCCAACCTTTTTTATTTTTCTCGAGGTGGATCCTGCAAAAATTGATGTAAACATTCATCCGACTAAAACAGAAATAAAATTCGAAGAGGAACGCTTTATTTATTCCATACTCCTAAGTACGATTCGACAGTCATTAGGAATGTTCAATCTAATGCCAAGTTTAGATTTTGATTTAGAAACGGCATTTGATCTACCTGCAGGGTTCAATAAGCAACCTGTCATTGAGCCTACGATTCAAGTTGATCCAACCTTTAATCCATTTAAATCCCCGGGCGGTGGAGGAAAATCCAATGGCTTCTCACCCGGAATCAAGGAACAAGGATTTGGTTCCGCCTCACAAAACGAGTCGGATTGGAGATCTTTTTATACGATTAATGAAACCCCTTTGCCTGAACAACAAGCCTTACCGGGAATTCCTGAAATTCAATCTGTCGCTGATCTTTTACTCGTTGGACGGTTCATTTTCACACCGGTCAAAACGGGGGTAATGATTATTGATTCCAAGCGGGCAATGGAAAGAATTTTGTATGATGAGTGTATTGAATCCTTTGTAAAGCACCCATTGAATCAACAAATGCTCTTATTTCCCATTGAAAAAGTACTTGAAAAGCAGGAAGAACGCATCGTTTCAAACCACCTTAAAACCTTCGTTCAACTTGGCTTTAATATTGAATTACAAGGTCATGTGCTACACATTTCAGGAGCACCTGAAATCCTCCATGAACATGGTGTTGTACCTTGTTTAGATGAACTAATCGAGCGGGTTGGGTACAGTGAACAAGTACAAGAAGATATGGCACATTTGCTGGTTTCAAAAATGGCTATCCATGCGGCTCGCTATCACCGTATAAGCAATAAATCCGAAGCTGAATTGCAAATTCAACGCCTATTTAGTTGTCCAGAACACACGTTAAGTCCGAACAATGAGCCAATAATTCAACTCTTGGCTTATGAACAAATACATCAACTGATAAAATAATTTCATGTTTAATAACATCCCTCAGGTTACTAAAAACTTATTGTTACTGAATATTTTTGTTTTTATCCTAACACTCATATTGGGCGGAAAAGGCATTGATTTAAATCATCTATTAAGTACGCATGCTATAGGATCTCCGTTATTTAAGCCTTATCAAGTAGTAACGCATATGTTTGCCCATGCAGACTTTTTGCATCTTCTCATGAATATGTGGTTGTTTGTAATGTTGGGAGGGTTTTTAGAACGGCTATGGGGTCCAAAACGATTCTTTATTTTCTTTCTACTCAGTGGTCTAGGTGCATTTCTGTTGCAAAACGCAATGAGTGCATACCAGCTTTTTGAACTAAAAGGAAAGCTCATTAATTCAGGACTGGATATTAATACCATAAACTATTACGTTTCGAAAAGTTCCAACATTCGAGAAAGTCTCTCAGAAATCGATAATATTGGGAACATTAGTCAAGCACAAGCGAAGCTAATAATAGAATATGTTATGCAATCGCATGCATCCATGTTGGGGGCATCGGGAGCTGTTTTTGGCATTCTTGCCGCATTTGCCATCCTATTTCCAAACCAAGAATTCATGTTATATTTTGCGTTCCCTATTAAAGCTAAATTCTTAGTTGGGGCTTACTTCATTTATGAAGTTTATTTATCGTTTCAAAACAATCCCAACGACCAAGTTGCTCACTTGGCCCATGTTGGTGGCGCCATAGCAGGTGCGATTATAGTCTTGTATTGGCGAAAGCGTGATCGAACTAATTTCTATTGATTTATCATGATGCAACGCAACATTCTTGAAGAATTGAAATTTCAATTGAATAATGGTAAGATGACCGTACGCTTGATCATTGTCAACGTCATTGCGTTCGTGGCTATTTACATTTCCGGGCTAATTGAAGGGCTTTTTGGAAGTACTAATGTCGGGTTAACCTTATTCACGTTTCCAACAAATTGGTTAGAATTCGGCATGAAACCGTGGACCCTCATTACAAGTATTATTGCCCACTTTTCACTAGGACATCTTTTCTTCAATATGTTGTTTTTATTCTTTGCGGGGTCTATGTTTGAGCAAGTGTTTGGCGGAAGGAAGCTACTTTTAAGCTATGTGTTTGGAGGCATTATGGGTAATCTATTTGAACTTACGGTTACCTTTCTTTTACCCGATCTTTCCCCTGCACATTATGTGGTTGGTGCAAGCGGTGCGATCATGGCAGTTTTTACAGCAATTGTGACGAATAGCGCATCATGAAGCAACCACGCTACTACGGCTGGTCAATACTGACGGTGTTGGCCATCACTGAAACACTCTCGTACGGC
>JBJTWL010000036.1:0-6699 GCA_046081745.1 Flavobacteriales bacterium
ACCGAGGTAACTACCCCTGAGTCAGCACCAGTTCAAGAAAATAACACTACGGAAAAAGCGGGAGGTGCCCCGAATAGACCTGAACGCAAACCACACCACCTACAGCACCAGCAACGCGAACGAAAACCATTACAACCATCAAACCAAGCAAATTCAAACGAAGGAGAAACCCCTGAAGCCTTTAAACCCAAGGAGGACTTATACGACTTAGTTGGAATCGTAACCGCTGAAGGCGTTCTGGAAGTAATTCAAGATGGCTACGGATTTTTGAGATCATCAGACTATAACTATTTACCTTCTCCTGATGATATTTATGTCAGTCAAAATCAAATTAAACTATTTGGGTTAAAAACCGGCGATACGGTCAAAGGTACTATCCGACCTCCAAGAGAAGGCGAAAAATATTTTCCCTTAGTTAAAGTTGAGTCTATCAACGGAAGAGACCCTTCGTATATTCGAGATCGGGTTCCATTCCAATATTTAACCCCCTTATTCCCGGATGAGAAATTTAAATTAACCGGGCATCCCCAAGAGACGCTTTCAACACGGGTTATGGATTTATTCGCACCCATTGGTAAAGGTCAACGAGGGATGATTGTTGCGCAACCAAAAACTGGAAAAACCATGCTACTTAAAGATGTAGCAAATGCCATTGCCGCCAATCACCCGGAGACTTATTTAATCGTGTTATTGATTGATGAACGTCCAGAAGAAGTTACAGACATGGCGCGGAGCGTAAAAGCGGAAGTGATTGCCTCCACCTTTGATGAACCAGCTGAACGACATGTAAAGGTTGCTAATATGGTACTAGAGAAGGCAAAGCGAATGGTTGAATGCGGTCATGATGTATGCATCTTACTTGACTCCATCACACGTCTTGCTCGAGCATATAATACGGTTTCACCGGCCTCTGGAAAAGTACTTTCTGGAGGGGTTGATGCCAATGCCTTACACAAACCAAAACGTTTCTTTGGATCTGCTAGAAAAATCGAAAATGGTGGGTCGCTATCAATCCTGGCAACAGCGCTTACGGAAACCGGATCAAAAATGGACGAAGTAATCTTCGAGGAGTTTAAAGGAACCGGTAACATGGAATTACAATTAGATCGTAAAATTTCGAACCGTAGGATTTATCCGGCCATTGATATTACGGCTTCAGGAACTCGCCGTGAGGATTTACTGGTTGGTAAAGACGTACTTCAACGTGTTTGGTTGATTCGCAAATTCATCGCCGACATGAATCCAGTTGAAGCGATGGAATTCTTGAAGTCACACATGGAAAACACACTTTCCAATGAGGAGTTTTTAGTTTCAATGAACAGCTAATGAATCGCATCTATTTATTTCCAATAGGGTTTGCGCTTCTTTGGATTCTTATCAAACAAATGGCTTTTTTGATGGGCATGTTCACGTTTGGCAGTGTTCAGGTATTTGTATTGATCAATATGTTCTTGCATACGCTTACCATCTCACTCTCTTTATTTTTTCTAAAAAGAAATGAAGTGAATCTAGCAAATTTTCTTCAAGACATGAAGAAAGGAATCGGTACGGGAATGATCTATACGTTAATTGTAAGCGGCTTCATCTATCTTTTTTATTCGAAAATTCATCCTGAATACAATCAGTACCAAGTGGATCAAGCAAAAGTTCTCCTAGAAAACCCAAAGAATATTGATAAAATCCGAGCTAAAAACCCTGATTTAGCAAACAAATCGGACAAAGAAATCACTAAAATGAGTTTGCAACAAGCAAAAATGATTGCTAGCGCGAGCTTTACGTTTATCATTAGTCTTCTCGGAATGACCCTTTACACGCTATTTAACAGCATATTAATTGCTATTATTTATAGAAGGTTATTATTCAGAAACAATGAGTGATTCTAGGATTTGATTGCCTAACGCTTCAAAGTTAATCCCATCAAAATTCCCGGAAGACATCATGAGCAGTACACTCTGCCCTTGCGCCTTGTCCGAAATAAAATCTAAGACCTCTTGGGTTTCATTGGCTACGGTGACATTCCCACCAAAACCCTGTAACACATCTTCTTTGCTGATGAGTTCCAATTTTTTATGGGCTACCACCTGCGGATTAAAATAAACCAAGGGAAAATCAGCATCACTCATGGCATCCGTATAATGCGGCAGAAATTCTTTTTTCAACGAGGAGAAGGTATGTAATTCCATGCAGGCAATGAGCTTTTTTGATGAGTATTGCTTCTTTACTGCGGCCGTGGTAGCTTTCAATTTGGATGGAGAATGCGCAAAATCTTTGAACATAAGAAAGGATGTGCTTTCAACTACTTTCTGCAAGCGTTTTCCGGCACCTGTGAAATCCGACATGGCCGTTAAAAAATCATGGTTATTGATTCCCATTTGCTCCGACACCAACATAGCACCCATTAGATTTTGTAAGTTATGGTCACCGAAAATCTGAAGCGGATACGCTTTACCATTAACATGCAAGCAGGTGCCATTTTCAGTCACCTCAAACGAAGGAGTTTTATACGGAATTGCCTGGGTCGTTTTTAGGGTATCTGTTTCATTGACCAAGCGTGCAATTTCTGCATCACTTGTATTGTAAATCAAGCTCCCGTCGGGTTCAATCGACTTAATAAAAAGCCTAAACTGATCCACATAATTTTCAAAGGTTGGAAACACATTGATGTGGTCCCAAGCGATGCCACTCAATAGCGCGATGTTCGGTTTATACAAATGAAATTTTGGCCTGCGATCAATCGGCGAACTCAAGTATTCATCCCCCTCTAGAATCATATATGTAGCGGAATCCGTGAGTTGTACCATGCAATCATAACCTTCTAATTGCGCTCCAACCATATAATCCAATGGAAAATTCAAGGATTTTGCGGCGTGTAAAATCATCGATGTTATGGTGGTTTTACCATGACTACCCCCAATTACAACCCGTATTTTATCTTTACTTGCCTCGTACAAATATTCTGGGTAAGAGTACACCGGAATTTCTAATTCCTTGGCTTTTAATAGTTCTGGATTGTCTTCCCTTGCATGCATTCCAAGAATAATAGCATCAATTTCACGGGTAATTTTATTCGGAAACCAACCTTCTGCCTCGGGTAGAATCCCTTCTCTTGAAAGCCTTGATTTTGAAGGATCAAGAATTTCATCATCTGATCCAGTTACTTGATTCCCTTTTCTATGGAGCGCAATAGCTAAGTTGTGCATCGCACTTCCCCCTATTGCAATAAAATGGACGTTCATTTTTTTTAGTGTAAAACTAAACTTAAGGGAGGTTTCTTCCAGCGAACACAGAAAGATTTACTGACAATCTATTTTTAACTACTTACAATTGGGAGTAATTGGACCCCCTTCGCTAAAGGCTGTTTCTCCTGTTGAATGTTGCAACCAAAACGATTCAGGAACAGCCTGACCATTCAAGGTGAAGGAATTAATTCCTTGATCATTCGTTGTCATTTCATAAACGACACCATATCCTTTTGCATTCACAACAATTCTGCGCGTAATGATACGCGTAGTAAAACCGAGGTCGTTTACTGATTTGTATACCAATTCTGTCATTTTATTCCAGGTAAAACAATTACCGGCTTCATCTTTTAAATAATTGGCTTCCTGGGTTCGATTATCGATGTAATCAGCCTTTAATGCTTGGGCTAATTTGGCCGTTTCCGTTTGTTCGTCGGCGGCTAGATCTTGTGTACTTTTCGAAGTTTCAAATGCGTTAACCGCGGCCTGTTGTGATTCCACATTTTTTAAATTTTGTTCGGTAAGGTCTTTATTAATCACATCCCGGGTATCCCTTGCCTGATCCATGTATTGTTCATTGGCAAAACGCGAAGCATTATTTTGTTCTACCTGTTTTGACACATATACATCAATCGAATCTTTATTGGCATCTTGTATCGTGCCGCGTTGATTTACCGCCTCTTCATTTAGTTTATTTTGTGCATTAATCTCATACCCAACACGATCTACCGCAGCCACATTGACCAACTCTCTGTTTATATTATTTTCAGCCTCCTCAACCCCCTTCACATCGCGTTCGTCTGCTGACTTTGCTAAACTAAGTTGCTGATTTAAACTTCGTTCATCTTCCCGTTTACCTGTTTCCAAGTTAGTGCGATCCACCGACTCTTTTAATTCATCCCATGCAGCGACCACTTTCAACTCGTTCGTCGTTTTGGTAAACGCCATTTCATCTTTCGCATCCGAAACATTTGATACTAACGTGGCACCAGCCGGAGCAGTTACTACCGTTCCCCGAACACTTGAAATGGGTGTATTTTTAATCGGCTTAATTTTTTGATTCAGTATATCGATAACCGATTTAAGATACTTAACTTCTATATTTCCTAATTCATTACTGCTTGCACGAGTTAACATCAAGGTTGCCGCTGACAAGGCCGCTATAGAATCTTTAAGCTCAAGTTTAGGAAACTCCTTCTTGTTATCGACAAAATATGCATTAACCTTGGTGAACCTCGTATTTAAAGCGAGAATGTCTGCTTGTTTCGCTTTCGATTTTAAAGGTTCTGTAGTAAGGGCGCTTTTTACTTTCGAAAGACGAGCAAGATACCCAACCTTATCGGATGGGTTAAACGTTAAAGAATCCAGGTTATCCTTAACTACACTTAGCGCTTTTGCATATTTGACGTCATCGGCCTCCTTGTTCTTTTTAGCATCTGCGATGCGCGTATCCACATCCGTAATTGCTTTATTTTTTGCCGTTACATCGCTCATCAAATTCATGGTACGTTTAATCGATTCATACTTGGTGATGGCTTTATCGTATTCCGTTTTACCATTCGAATGTAAGGAATAAGCAGCTTGAATTTCAGCATCAGTAGCCTGTTTTATGATGTCATCAAGTGCTTTATTCACTTCTGCAATTTTCTTAGAATCTGTTAGGTTTGAAAGGAGGCGTTGCGTCTTCTGAACAGCCTCTTCAAACCCCGGCAAACTGCCTTTCGCAGTGACCAATTTTCTCACTGATGCCACAGAGACATTCACCTCCTCATTTAATTTCTGAGTTCCAAGTAATACATTAATCGAATCTTGTGTTACTTTAATTCCATCTTTAAATGATTGAGGGATTTTGGTAAGCGAACTGCTTTTTTGGAGGACAATGAGCGCCTCTTTGTATTTGTTATTCGTCACCTTACCATTACAATCTCTTCTATTCTTGTAAAAGGTAGCAATTTCCTTTGCACGGTCATCTTCCTCTTTCTTCAAACCAGCAATCGAATTTAACTTATTCTGGGCTTTCAACGAATTTGGATCCAACTTTAACACGGCGGTGTAAGGGATTTTGGCATCGTTCCATTTTAATAAAGCCAGCAAGGAATCTCCTGCTTGAAAAAGGGAATCTATATCTTGCTGCTTCGCGATTTCTTTAAGCTGAGCGGTTTGCGCTGTTTGCAACCGTTGCTTCGTACGATCAATAGTGGTATCCGTTAGTTGGTATGACGTAGCTTTTTTCGCTGCGGAATCCATATACTGAATAGCCATGGTGTAATTTTTAACCTGCTCAAATTCGCTACTTTTTCGCTTAAATATGGCAATAAGTTGCCTGCCTTCCTCATCCGTGATTCGCTTGTGTAAAGAATCTGAGTAGTTCTTTTTGTATACCTGATCGGTGACGCACTTCAACTCATTTTCTTTCCATGTGAGTCGTTCGGCATAATCTCGCTCCCCGACCGTAAATGAAACCATTGGATTAAGAGGCATCAAATCAAAATTGATTGAATCTGAAAGTCGTATAATTATTTCCGTGGTTTTTTTGGGAAGTACAAGGTCTTTTAAATCAACAACAACTTTTCGTGTGAGAAATCCTGGCTTAGAACATTGAATCACGAGGGGTTCTTTTTTAGAAACAGAAGCGGATAATAAATACTCCCCTTTTTCATCGCTTAAGCTAGATACTAGGGTTTGTTGGTTTTGGATTAGATAAATGGAAACACCCGCAATTACGCGCTTATTCTCTGTGCTGGTTTCTCCAGACAAAATTGCCTTAAACTGCTGCGCATGGGAACTAACCCCTAGAATCAGAAAAAGTAATGCCTTGTAAAATCTCATGTGTTTCAAACGAAATCTATATTCATTAGTAACAATATTGTACCTTAGTCTTACAAATTTCGACAATTAAAGCGAGAAAATAAAATGCTTGATTACAAGGACCTTAGTTTCTGGGAAAAGCGTGCCTATACGGAGCAAATAGATGTAGCCATCATTGGCGCTGGAATTGTGGGTATGAGCTGCGCATTGGCCTTAAAACAACGGAATACATCCATGCGAATTGTGGTGTTAGAACGTGGTTATTTACCAACGGGGGCTAGTTCTAAAAATGCAGGATTTGCCTGTTTTGGAAGTCCTTCGGAAATTTTTGCCGATTTGAACTGCATGCCTGAAACAGAAGTATGGGATACGGTTGCAATGCGATATAATGGATTAAAACGACTCCTTGAGCTTGTTCCGGCCGAACAAATTGGATATGAAGCCTGTGGCTCATGGGATATACTGGAGAGGAACAAACACATTTCTTCTGATTTTTTAGCCTATTTAAACAAGGAGATTCAAAAAATATCGGGGCTATCCTCTTGTTATGCTGCAGACCATGAAATACTAAAAAAATCCGGGATTCACGGGTTTAATTTTGCTTTTAAAAACCGCTTAGAAGGGAGTATACAAACGGATCAATTAATTGATT
>JBJTWL010000037.1:0-10473 GCA_046081745.1 Flavobacteriales bacterium
AATGCGTCATGAGAATTATCATTTTTACTCTATTCCTTGTAGGGATTAGTGCACGAGCTCAAGACTTAACTTCCTTTAATCAAACACGCCTGAAAAAGGATCAATATTTAATGCTTAGTTTGGGGACATGGGCAGGAGCAAACATTACCGCAGGAACAATTGGCTGGGCCACGGCTCAACAACCGGAACTTAAAGCGTTTCATCAAATGAATATCATGTGGAATGCCGTTAATTTAGGCTTAGCAGTTCCTGGGTATTTGCGAGCTCGTAATCCAAAAGCGGTACTTAGCTTATCACAAACATTATCTGAGCAGCAGAAAGCGGAGCGGATTTTCTTATTTAATACCGGCTTGGATGTTGCCTACATTACCGCGGGGTTTTTATTGCGCAGCATGGCGCTAAACAATCAAGCCAAAGCGGACCAATTAAATGGTTTTGGAAACGGATTAATTCTTCAAGGGTCCTTTTTGTTTGCCTTCGATTTAACCGCATTTGCTATTCATCATCGCCATGGGAAGCAATTGGTTAAGATGTTGTAATTAACGGAATGTGCACCCTTCTACAAGCTCAGGGACCGCACAAAAGTTAATTTATTTCATTTAGAGCGGTCCCTGAGTAGTCCAAAGGATGTATCGAAGGGCCGCTTGTTCTATACTGCCAATTCTTCCCACGCTTCCATTAATCCGTCAAGATTCGCTTTGAGCGTGTTATACTCATTCAACAGGTTGTGATAGCTTGGATCGTTGTAGTTTATGTCGGCCAGTTGGCTTTCAAGTGTTGCAATTTTGCCTTCCGTTTCTTCAATGTTACGCTCTACTTTTTGAAGCTTTTTCTGTAATTCACGATCGATGCGCTCCCCCTTTGGCGCCTCTTTAACTTTTTCCACTTCCACCACCTTTTTTTCTATGGTTTTAGTTTCTTTCGGTGCCTTGTATTTGAGGTATTCGTCCAATTCAAAGTGGTGAATTTTTAATTGTCGTTCTTCAATATCCCAGATGCGGTTGGTTAGTCCGGCTAAAAACTCGCGGTCGTGTGATACGATTAAAAAGGTTCCTTCGTAATTTAATAAGGCATTTTTTAGAATCTCTTTTGATGGAATGTCTAAGTGATTGGTCGGCTCATCGAGGATTAAAAAATTCGAGCGGCTTAATAACATCTGACATAAGGCAAGGCGCGTTCGTTCCCCACCAGAGAGCACACCGACTTTCTTCTGCGTGTCTTCCCCACTGAATAGGAAGGTTCCCAGTAAGCTTCGGATTTGTTGGCGAATTTCCCCTTTAGCCACCTGATCAACAGTTTCGAAAATCGTTAAGCTCGGGTCTAATTGTTCTGCCTGATCTTGAGCAAAATACCCAATCCCTACGTTATGACCATATTCAACCGTTCCATCATAACTAATTTGATTCATCATGATTTTGAGTAGTGTAGATTTACCCACACCATTCGGTCCTAATAACGCGATTTTTTCCCCTCGGCCAACCGAGATCGATACCGAATGAAACAAGTTCTTTTCATAGGTCTTACCTACACCTTCCATGTTGAGCACCCATTTTCCGGGCTGAACACTAAGCGGAAAGCGAACACGCATTCCCCCATAATTGTCACGTTCAATTTCTATGCGTTCGGTGCGGTCTAGTTTTTTGATTAAGGATTGTGCGAAGGCCGCTTTTGATTGCTTTGCCCGGAATTTCTCAATCAACATTTCGGTTTGCTTAATGTCTTTATCTTGCTGTTTTTTCGCTTGCTCTAGCCGTTCTGTTTCTTCCTCGCGACGTTCCTTGTATTTTGAGAATCCAAAGGGAAAATCCATCACCCTCCCCATACTAATATCCAAGGTGCGTTTGGTGACATTGTCTAGAAATAATCGGTCGTGAGAAATGAGAATTACAGCTCCTGCAAATCGTTGAAGATATTGTTCTAACCAAGCAATCGAGAGAATGTCTAGGTGATTGGTGGGTTCATCCAATAACAAGGCATCGGGTTCATTGACAAGAATTCGAGCGAGTTCTGCACGCATTTTCCAACCCCCTGAGAAGGTATCAAAGGGACGGTGAACTTCTTCTTTATCAAATCCGAGCCCCTCTAACACTGACATAATTTTTTCTTCCCAATTGTATCCGTCGTTTATTTGAAAGGATTGGTTGCAATCCGACAATTCGTCGAGGAGTGCCAAATACGAATCAGATTCGTAGTCCGTTCGTGTGGTCAAGGCTTCGTTGATTTGCTCAATCTTAGCATTCAGTCCTGTGAGCACTGGGTTTGAAGTGACTAAAAAGTCAAATACTGATTTCGAGGTGTTTATTTTAATGTCCTGAGATAGCATCCCAATTTTCAACTCTTTGGGCAAGTGAATTTTACCCTCTGAAGGTTGTATTTGTCCTGTTAGTAAGCGTAGCATGGTGGATTTACCCGCCCCATTTTTACCGACTAATCCGATTTTGTCTCCACGATTAATTTGCAAACTTACGTCAGCGAATAAATATCCTTGCGGAAGAAAATAACCGAGTTTTTCGAGTGAAATCATGCGCAAAAATACACCAATGTTTGCAGAGTTCGTAGGATTTTATTTGGCAATACGTTTCTTAAAATTTCACAAAAGCGAACCAAATTCGATAAATAATGTTTAATTTGTATAAAATTCAACTTTTGACATGGGTAGACCACCAACACGACCGGCACGCTTAAAGAATGGCTTTTACATCGAACTAAAAGTGCCTGGTTCAAGTTCCATACTAATACGAAGAGACACTAGAGAACAAATGATGATGGCCGCAGAAGAATATGCGCGTACCAAAACAGTAATCATTCGAGGTGAGATGTTTAACGATAAATGGATCGCTGAAGATTCAAAAAGTTAAATGAATGTAAAGTCCTTTGGATTTATTCCGTGGCTTGTTTTCTTTTTTGCAGCTTTAGTTGCAATTCCTGTTTTTATCTGGTTTGATTTCCTTTGGATCGCAAAACTCCTTGGTATTTCTGTTACTGTTACTTTAGTGGTAGTGCTTCGCATTTGGCTTTATCGTTTGGGTAAATTAGGTAAGTCGCCGCGTGTATCATTGAATGCAAACGAGGTATACGATTTGAAGCGATTTGTGCCCGCCTTAGCTTCCCTTCCTGGTTCGGAACAGCGGGCATTCCAACATCGTTTGGGATTGGTCATGTCCAAGGTAACCGTGAGCCAATTGGATGCGGAAAGTGCAGCTGAAATTTCTCCAAAATCATTGGCTATGATTGCAGCTGCTATTTTTATTATGAAGGGATTAGAAATGAAGGAATCGTTATCTTTTGTGTTAAGCGCAGATAATAACCTCGAGTTAAATGATAATGAATTAACCGCTTCGTACGAAGCCGCTCAAAAAGAACTACGCTCATATACAGAAGAACAAATTCGAATCACACTGAACGCTTAATGCTTTTTCCAATCGCTTAATTTGGTGCTCAGCCCGATGGAATTATTCATACCGGCTTTTGAGTAAACCATAAAACCATAATCCAATCTGAATTTCCGGAAACTAAGTCCTACCCCGAAAGATAGTCCGGCTAAACCAGGGGCTTGCTCCAATTTTAGTTCTTGCCTTCGTTGATAGTCGAATCCGATGCGAAGCTGCAATACCCCTTTGGTAACTAATTCAGCTTGAACAGCCAAATGTCTACCTAGTTGTTCAACAAAGCCTACGCTGGGTGGTTGAATGGTATCCCCGGTGAGTCCATCGATTTTTGGTAAAATAGACGGATCATAATAACCGATTTTCCATTGGTTCAAGTGATGTCCAATGAATGTAAACCGGAAAGGAGCGTGTTTTAATTTTATACTCACACTGCTTTGAATTTCCAGTGGAAGAGGGTTCAGGGCATCATCAAACCCTGTATATCCTTTCAATTGAACACCAACGTTTCGTGCAAGTATGGTTGCATGGACTAATTCGTTAGGATCATGGTATTGAACAGCAAAACTGCCAGCTAATCCATACGAAGAATAGGTTTCTAAATACGAACCAATGATGCCTGCATTTACCCCTAACGTAAACACAGGATTTAGCGGGTAGGCATAACTTGCACCTGCTTGAAAGTCAAAGGCACTGAATGTATTGGTGGTATTCCCGGTAGCGTCATAGCCTTGAAAGGACCCATAGCTTACGTGGCGAATGTAAGGGACTAAAATCCCCTTTTTCAATGCCAACGCTGTAGAGATGGTACCGAATGTGATGCCTGAGGGCAGTACTGCCTGCTGAAGCGAGTAGTTCCCAAGCATGGATTCATTGGCCAAGGAGGGATTAGTTATGGCAAAATCTAATGTTTTATCTGCGGTTGGAGAAGCATATCCTCCAAGTCCAGCAACACGTGCTCCGGTGGGCAAATTTAAAAAGCCAAATACATAATTCCCTCCAAGCTGCGCATGCGTGTGGGTTGATGTCAAACTAATCAGTAGCAATAAGAGGGTATAGAATAACTTCATTGGCGCTTGTCAACGGCAAATTAACAGTAAAATTGTTTAATTTTAATGAAAAAAGTACATGGATTTTTTATCAGGTGTAGATCAAGTGATTTTGGTTGGGAATCATGCACGATCCTTAGTTTCTTCGGAGGTCTTTCAAAACCTTAATTCGATAATCTATGAACCTGGGGGAATCGCGGAAGGATCGGGTGGATTTATTCGGGATTCTAAAAAATCGAATCCAATTCCTTGCGAAAGTTATACCCTAGAATCATTAGCAGATGCAATCGATTTATCGATAGATCATGCAGCGAAAAACATATTGATTGGTGATCCCAGTGAATGGATTGCAGCGGCGTCAATAACGCAATGTATGCATGCTAAGTCCTTGGCAGCTGTGTTTTTTGTTTATCCAGTTGGCATGGCCGCATTGGATAGTCGAAAGGAGTTGGCGCAATTGATTTTAACACTAAAAATGAATGAAGTACCTACCTATTTAATACGAGATCCGGAATTATTTTTTGAAGGCATTGAACCGAATCAACCATGGCTTGTAAACCAACTTAAGGATGGCATTTGTGGGGGAAAATCCATTGAATATTTATGTGGATTAGCACAAGCATCCGAGGCAAATTAACATGGTAGATAAAAAACATATCGACGTAATTTTTACCGAACTCTTGAATCGGTATCAAGGATTTTTCTTGCATCAAATTCGATTGAAATTTGAAGGGGAAGAAGTGTATGATGTGTATCAAGAATTTTGCATCCACCTCTATCAGATTTTATCAACCAAATATTCCACCGAGATTGATTTATTTAATACGCGTTCTTGGTTAAAAGCGGTGGTTTCCAATTTCAGCATTTCGATGCTGCGTAAAAAGAATAAAAAGCGTAAAGTCAATTTAGTTTCAGAGGAAAAAACAAGCCTTGCTCGTTCAAATTACTCAGACGAATCAGACAATACGGATCAACCTAAAGGGGAGCCGGATTATTTTCATGCCATGTCTGATATCTTACTTCATTTGAGTAAACGCGATGCCTTAATGTTGAAACTTAAGTACTACTATGGTGTTCCCTCATCGCGCATTGCACGCATCTTGAATGTGGCGCATGTAGATGTAACGATTGGTCGATTGAAGCAGCGAATCATACGCAAATCTGGAATCAAAGACTTAGACGCCCTGCTGCGGGCATATCCATGGCTAACCTAGTCTTTCTTCTCAATATGCCATATGTCGTTCCTTTTTTTCAAGAAAAATATCGGCAATAGTTACTAAAATACCGGTTTCTTCTACGCCACCAAACTCAGGATTTACGGCCGTTCCAAACGTTTTCATAGTAGGTGAAAGATTCATGTAAATATTAACTAAGGGTGGAATGAATTCACCTTTTTCTCGGATATGTGAATTTAGTACTTTAAATCCGTCTTTAAAATCTAGGCCTTGTAATTGACTGTCTACATACACTCGATCATAGCTTTGAACCAAGGGATGAAAAGGTTGCATCAGGCCTTCCGTATCCGGAAAATAGGTATGCATAAAATGCAATAAGAAATCCCGGCTTGCTGTGTCATAATTTGGATACATGGTTACCTTCCCGAAGAAGTATTTAATTTCCGGGTGTTCACGAACCAATACACCCAAACCATCCCAAATGTTGTCCAATGCGAATAAGCCTTTTCTTGGATTCACCGTGGGTTGGAAATTAGGTTGAACCCAACTTCTACCCAATTCAATGGTGTAGGGTAGGTATTGGCTAATAAAGGTATCCGTGAAGTCAAAATAATGGGTGGTTGACAAATGGATTATCCCTTGCTCATCCGTTGCACGATCGCAAAAGGCAAAGCGGTAACCCCCTATGATTTCTTCATCCTCCGGTGACCAAACAATAAGTTGTTCGTAGGCATATTCGCCAAGGTCATATTCATCGAGGTCAATCGGTAGGCCAGTTCCACCTCCGGAAGCTCTGAAGGTGATCTCTCGAAGGCGTCCAATTTCTTGAACCACATGGGGAGCATTTGTGTTGTTTACGATGTAGATTTCATTATCTCCCTTTCTCGTAGTTCGAATTAGTCCATTTCGATGGAGTTCTTCTTTAAGTACGGATTTAGGAAAAGCTTCAATGATTGGTTCCATATCTAGTGGGTATGTTATAAAGTTGTTCTTTTATTTCTTGTGCGACCCGTGTTTCATCCTTGTTTTGATCATCGTTCAACACATAAATGGGTTCTCCCACAGTAAAAACGATTTTCTTGCCGCGTTGTTTATATAGTTCGTCTGCGAGATAAAGCATCTCAAGGGTAGTTTTGATGCCTAGCCAGGTTCTAAGCCGATGGAGCCCGTAGAAAAATCGGGATAATTTCCCTCTAATGTGAATTGGAATAACAGGGTGTCCCGTCGTTTTAGCGTAGCTTACAAAGGTTCGTTTCCACTCTAGGTCTTTTATTTCTCCGTGTTGTTTTCTACTCACAAGACCTGCAGGAAAAATGCATACGGCCTTATCAGAATTGAACATAGACGCAATGGTGTCCCGTGTTTCACTTCGATTTTTACCGTGTTTATTCACGCCAACAAA
Organism: Flavobacteriales bacterium; assembly: GCA_046081745.1. Taxonomy (GTDB): domain Bacteria; phylum Bacteroidota; class Bacteroidia; order Flavobacteriales_D; family Crocinitomicaceae; genus UBA952. Next base: position 7,013 of record JBJTWL010000037.1, read on the forward strand.
CATATCTGATAAGGGCGAGATATTTAAGAGCAAATCGTTCACCAAGAAGACGAGGTCTGGTCGGTGTTGTTTCATGGCGGCGATGAATGCCACGCCATCTACACCGCCAAGGGGATGATTAAGCACGAGGATAACCGGGCCATGTTTGGGAATGCGTTCAATGCCATGAAAATCAATTTGTAGGTTTAAATAGTTAATAACAGCCTCGCAAAATTCATAGTTTTTCAGATGACCATATTTAGCTAAAAATGAATTGATTTCCTTTTGATGAATGATACGTTCGAGATAGGAAATAACTAATCGTGGAAGTTTTTTATGAAGCGCAGGATTCTTGTCTTCAATTAACTTACTAACATCAATCTGCAATTCTTCCATGGAAAACAAAACTAGCAAATATCTATCACCTGCGGATTGAAGGTCAAAGTCAACCCATCAAAAGCGGCATATACCTGAGGTGGAAGTTTGGATTGTATTTCTTCATAGGTACCAAACAAATGGGAAATGTGTGTTAAAAAAGTACGTTCTGGTTTAATGTCATCAATAAATGCCAACGCTTCTTCCAGGTTAAAGTGAGAAATATGTTTTGCTTCATGCAAGCAATTAATGATTAATGTGGGAATATTGCGGATTAATTCCCGGGATGTCTCAGGTACTGTTTTTGCATCTGTTATGTAGGCTAAATCACCAAATCGATAACCGAACACACGGAGCTTATGATGAAATACTGGAATGGGAATTATGTTAAGTTCTGCCAAGGAAAAAGATTCTTCGTTGATTTCATGTAAGGCCACTTTGGGAATCCCGGGGTAGGAGCTGTTAAAAATGTACGCATAGCTTTCTTGGAGTGCTCGTACAACCTCCGATGGGGCATACAGCGGCATGAGCTGGTTATTGATGTAATTGTATGCTCGGATATCATCCACCCCCGCGATGTGGTCACGGTGCTCATGAGTAAAGAGAATGGCATCCAAGGAACGGACATTTTCTCTCAACATTTGATAGCGAAAATCTGGCCCCGCATCGATGCTTACTGTATAGTTTCCTAAACGGATTAAACCGCTGCTACGCAATCGATTGTCTTTCGGGTTATTTGATTGGCAGACATGGCACAGGCATGCGGGTATGGGCACTCCTTGTGATGTTCCTGTTCCAAGAAATGTAAAGGTCCCGTTCATAGGTGTACGAGTTTAAATCCTTCTCCTTTTCTGAGGTATAAGTTGATGATTGAACGAATATCTCTGTTTTCATCCTTGGTTTCAATATACCGTTTCCAGTGTTCAGGCGGAGTGCTATTAAAATGAAAAGGGGCATAACCATGTCCGCGGTAAGTTCCTTGCTCAATCCAAATAATGCTGCGTTCCATTTTGGATCGGCCTTTATCTACAATAAAAAAGGAATCATCGTCGTAACGCAGTGATTTTATGAAATTATCCACTTTTAAATTATACAATTCAGGTCGCTCTTCTCCAATGCAGGCACCCTCGCATTGTTTGATGGAATAATGAAAGCAGGCATCTTGGGAAGGGTAAACCCCATTAATTTTTTGGCAAAGTCCAAAATAGTCCCCTCTGTTTCTAATGTATTCGTTCGCCTCTTTTTTCGAGTTAAAATAGGTTAGCGGAATCGCTTCTATTTTACTGGTTAGCCCCACCGTTAATTTTAAATATCCGCGGGAATCAGGTTCATCAAATAAGCCATAGGTAAAAATCGATCGCCTTAATTGACGGTTGAATTTTGGCTTGTGTTTTTTAATCAATTCGCTCTCGAGTAACATCGCAATAAGCTCAGAGCCTGTAAGGGTATATTCTATGCGAGCGATTTCTTGCATCATGATGTTTCCCTTGACGGTACTCGTATTGCGTAAGTGTTGTTCTACGCGCTTTTTTATGTGCTTACTTTTTCCAATATAGATGAGGTGATTAAATTCATCATAGAATCGATATACACCGGCTTTGGATGGTAATTCATCAACTGCGTGAATATCCAATTTAGGGTTTACTTTTTTCGGGTTGATTTCATGCTGTATAAATGAACGCAACTGATTTGGGTCTTTGTGAAAGATTAGATGAAATAATTTGGCGGTGGCTAAAGCATCGCCGCCGGCCCTATGTCTTCCATCGATTTGAATCCCAAGGTCGTTTGATAATTTCCCCAAACTATAGGAGGCGTGGCTTGGAATCACATACCGTGATGCACGCACCGTACACAGGTGTGGGAAACGAAAATCAAACCCTAAACTCAGAAATTCACTGCGCAACATACCATAATCGAATCCTACATTATGTGCAACAAATACACATCCTTCGCAAAAGGCAAGAATATCCTTAGCGACTTCGTAAAATTTTGGTGCGTTCGCAACCATTTGGTCGGTAATTCCGGTCAGCCTGACTATGAATTCTGGTATGTGTTGCTCAGGATTAATGAGGGAAATAAATTCATCAATGATCTGGTTCCCGTCGTATTTATACATAGCAATTTCTGTAATCTTCGATTGCTTTGGATTTCCACCGGTAGTTTCAACATCAACGATTACAAAGTGCATACTGCGAAATTAGAAATCTTGGCTAAATGATAAGCGATTCCTCTATTAAACTATCTTGAATAAAATGCATTGGCATAATAATTCATCGATTACAGGGCCATAAATTCTTTTATAAATCAATAAATCGTAATTTTAACCTTGAAACCCTTACTAAGAAATTTATAAAACTATGAGAACAAGCCTGTTTTTTGGAATCCTTTTGCTATCGATTTCCTTGTTTGCACAAAGTAACTTGACCGTATTTAACAACGGTGGTCAAAAGTTTTACCTCATCATGAATGGGATTAAGCAAAATTCTGTGGCACAAACCAATGTGGTGGTAAGCGGAATTAAAAATGGTGGATATTCGGTTAAGTTGATTTTTGAAGATGGTAAAACAAAAGACATTGATAAGAATTTTTATTTGGATGCGCCACAGGATGTAACAACGAGAATCGTATTCAAAAAAGGAGTTGGTAAACTTCAATTGGTTAGTATGGAGCCAGCGGCTGGAACGGTTGCAGCGGGTTCAGTGACTTATCGCCCGGATAACAATGCCGTATTTTCAGATGCTGTAACCACTACAACGACTACGACCACACAAACAGTTTCTACTGAAACTTCAACGGTTGGTGGAAATACAACCAATGGAAATGGCAATGGAAGTGTAGGGATTCAATTTAATGCGACAACACCTACACCTACTCCAAATCCAACCAATCCAACTCCAACCACAAATACTACGGTTACCCCGTCGAATGGTGGAAATGGGTCTGTGAATATTTCGGTGACCGATCCAGTGAATGGCGAGAACATCAACATGAATGTTAATATGAACATGAATGGTACTGCAGTAGACCCCAATGCGCAGAATGTTAACATGAACATGAATGTAAACGTATCAGAAAACGGAACTCAACAAAACACGAGCAATACACGT
>JBJTWL010000038.1:0-25680 GCA_046081745.1 Flavobacteriales bacterium
TCCAATTGATTAAAAAAAATGATATCAATATCGATGGTTCGATCGGCATAAATGCCATTTTTAGATTTTACTAAACGGCCATTTTGGGCCTCAATTTCACGTATAACATGCAGCAAAGAAAATGGGTCGAGGCTCGTAAGCATTTTAACGCAGCAATTACAAAACTGATGTTCGGAATCAAATCCAACAGGATCTGAATAGAAATAGGACGATGTAGACACCAATTGTACTCCCCGATCACTTAAATCATGAAGTGCTTGAGTAATGTGTTTTTCACGTTCTCCCAGGTTAGAACCTAAGGACAAAAATACAACGTTTAATTTTTCCATTGAAAACTCTGCATCATTCGATCCAGGTCTACTTTGAGATAATCCAAGGTTGGACGAAGACTGTCATAATTCGGACGGCAATTCAACAAAATCTCTCCACGAATGAATCTCGAGGTAGAATCCGTTAAATAAAATTGGTAGTTTGTTGCAACATTACCTTTAAGGGTAAAAAAGGTCCCAAACACTCGCTTTTGCTGGTCTATTAATTGATCAAAATCGATTCTATCTGCCTTGATTTTATGTTCATCTACTAAGTCATTTGCAGCATTAATAAGGGTTATTAATGAATCCTTCGAATTGAATCTTTTTTGATACAAGAGCAAGGTGCCATTTATTGGACCTAAATCAAACTCCTGGAAACCGTACCGTTGATCTCCAAGATTTTGACGCAACGCAAATAAATCCGAAATTTCAAACTGAAAATCAAACATTGGGTTTTTAACTTGAAATCTTGAATATTGGTGCGGCGGAAAATCCGTTCTTAAATAACACAAGGGTTTGGGCACGGGTTTTTTCTCGTTACACGAAACAAAAAGCCCACCACAAAGAAGGAGGAGAAAGATTATAGTAATTGAACTTTTATCCATTTAATTCGGCGTTTATCGGATGATATTACAGTAAGCTTAAAATTTCCTTTGGTAAGCGACTCTTTATTTTTAAGAATTCTTCCAGACTGTTCAACCATGAAGCCACCAATGGTTTCAGAATCCCCTTTATCGCGCTCAAATTCTTCCCCTTCGATTTCCAGAATTTTATAAAAATCCTTTAATGAAGTGCGGCCTTCAAACGCATAAGTACCATCATCCATCTTTTTGTACTCTACTTGATCGTCATCAAACTCATCCGTAATGTCACCAACAATTTCCTCTAAAATATCCTCTAAGGTCACTATACCGCTTGCTCCTCCATATTCATCAACCACTACAGCTAGGTGCATTTTCATCCCTCGGAATTCTTGCAACAGGTCATCGATTTTCTTATTTTCAGGAATAAAAAACGGTTTACGAATAAGATCCAACCAAGGGAAATCGTCCGATTCTTTCAAATGCGGTAAAAGGTCCTTTATATACAAAATCCCGATTACATTATCCGCACTATCTTGGTGAATTGGAATGCGCGAATACCCGAATTCCAATACATATTCAATCACTTTAGAAAAGGCAATATTGTGGGGTATTGATGACATTTCGATACGAGGTGTCATAATTTGAACTGCCTCTGTTTTTCCCAATTTCACAATTCCCTCTAGTAATTTTTGTTCATCCTCTGAAGAACTAACATCACTGGTGATGGCAATCGCTTGCTCCAGTTCGTCTGATGAAATACGAATATTTTTCCCGCCTATTTTCCCAATGAAACTGGTACCGTTGACTAACAGGGATTTTAACCAAGAAATGGGAGGTGTTTTTCGAATTACATCGATTGGCAAAGCCATAAAACGTGAAACCTTGGAGGCGTTATTGGCGCCATAAATTTTCGGGATTACCTCCCCTGTAATTAAAATCAATAAGGTAATGCCAAAAATTTCAACCAACAATTTTGACACTTCACTATATCCTTCCATCATTTTATTAAGAATCAACGTTGACAAAATAACGATTCCAACATTGACAAAATTTATAGAAATCAACAATAGTGCAATGAGCTCTCTTGGCTTTGACAAGAGATCAAGAATAATATTTGAAATGCGTGAATTTTCGGACTTCAGTCGATCTTTTTCTTGCGGATTGAGCGAAAAAAATGCAGATTCAGAGCTGGTTGTTACCGCTGCCAAAATCAACAAGAAAACAATAATTGAGGTGTAAATAGTTTCCGTATTTGTCCACATAACGTGGGCCAATAACGGCCTTATGGGGGAAGGGTCAGGCATACTATATCTTAAAATGGAGTTTCATCTTCAGGTTTTGCGCTAAATCCAGAAGCATGTGAAGGCGGTGTTGACGTATTATCTTTCGGATAAGGGTGTGTTGGTTTCGTATCATTGTCTGGCCTTGACAAAATGGTCATTTCCTCCCCTACCACTTCCGTTACGTATCTGGTATTTCCTTCACGATCTTGATATGATCGTTTTTTTAATTTTCCTTCTACGTATATTTTAGTGCCTTTATGTAAATATTTCTCTGCCACTTCGGCCAATCCTCGCCACAAAACGATGTCATGCCAATCCGTGTTTTCTTTTTTTTCACCGGTTTGTCGGTCTGTATAGGATTCTGAAGTAGCAATGGAAAAAGTAGCCAAAACCCCTCCATTTTCAAAGTGACGTATTTCAGGATCCTTTCCTAAATTGCCGATCAAAATAACCTTATTAACACTACCGCTCATGGTTGCTATTTTTGCCTAAATTACTATTTTTTTCCTTTGAAGGAGCGTTTAGCCTTCGATGATGGTTGGTTTTCCGCAATCTGCAAACATTCCTCCAGCGTAAGAGTGCTTGGTTCAGTGCCTTTCGGTAATTTAAAGTTGTCTTTTCCAATTTTTAAATATGGACCATATTTCCCATTCAACACCAAGACATCCGGTCGCTCTTCAAACGAAGCCAAGGTATTGTTAGCCGCACTTGTTTTTTTCTCCTGAATTAACTCTAGCGCCCGCTCAAATGGCAACTCCATTAAGTCTTCATCTTTAGGGATAGAAACAAAGAGTTTCCCCAATTGCACATAAGGCCCAAACCTTCCTGTATTAACCTTTACAACTTCACCTTCAAACTCTCCTAAAATACGCGGTAATTTAAATAGTTCTAATGCGTCCTTAAGGGATACTGTAGCAATTGACTGGTTTTTCATGAGGGAAGCAAAGGCCGGTTTTTCCCCATCTGTTTGCTCATCTCCAATTTGAATCATAGCACCAAATTTTCCCATCCGAGCAATAACCTTACGCCCTGATTTGGGGTCTATACCTAATTCTCTTTCGCCTGTGACACGAGCCGAAGTTTCCATAGTCTGCTCCACAGTAGCATGGAAGGGCGAATAAAAGCTCTTTAACATTTCATTCCATTTCACTTTACCTTGAGCAATTTCATCAAACGCCTCTTCTACTTGAGCTGTAAATTGATAGTCCATAATTTTCGAAAATTGTTGCTCCAGAAAACTGGTAACAAGCACACCGATATCCGTAGGCACTAATCGATTTTTATCTGCCCCGACTGTTTCGGTTTTGTCAATTTTTGAAAGTTCATTTCCTACTAAATGAAATTGTACATACTTACGTTGAATCCCATCGCTTTCATTCTTGGCTACATACCCTCGTTTTTGGATGGTAGAAATGGTTGGAGCATATGTTGAAGGGCGACCAATGCCTAATTCTTCCATTTTCTTTACCAAACTTGCCTCAGAGTATCTGGAAGGGCTTCGCGTGAATCGCTGCGTCGATAATACATCAAGTACTTCGATGCGTTCCCCTTTTTCAAGCTTTGGTAACAAGCCTTCCTCCTCTTCATCTTCCTCCAAATTACTTGCTGCATATACCTTTAAAAACCCATCAAAAATCACGACCTCACCCCGTGCCGTAAACGTTAGGCTATTGGGTGCACCGGACAACTTAACGGTAGTTTTTTCAAGTTTTGCATGAGCCATTTGACTTGCCAAGGTTCTTTTCCTAATGAGCTCATATAATTTTTGTTCATCGCGATTATCAGAAACTTTAACGGCCCCGAAATTTGAAGGCCTTATCGCTTCATGTGCCTCCTGAGCAGATGCAGACTTTGTAGCATACTTGGAAGGATTGGAATAGGTTGGTCCAAACGCCGAAATAATCTCAGCCGCTGCTCCTTGTAATGCAGTTTCGGATAAATTCGTGGAATCCGTTCGCATGTATGTAATGTGACCCGCCTCGTACAACTTTTGTGCAACTGACATCGTTCTTGAAACCGAGAATCCTAATTTTACTGAAGCTTCTTGCTGTAAGGTAGAAGTGGTAAACGGGGCAGAAGGCGTTCTTTTGGTTGGTTTTGTTTCAATGGATTCAACAGTTAGGCCTCGCCCTTTCATTTCGTTCAAAAAGCTTTCTGCGGCTGATGCCTCACTAAAAATATGATCTAACTCTGCCTGAAGTGAACCATTTTTTGCTTTTAAATGGGTCATTGTTTTAAAAGAGGACTCAGCAAGAAACGATTGAATTTCTGCTTCACGCTCAGTTATTAATCTTACGGCAACAGATTGCACCCTTCCTGCAGACAAGCTTGGACGTACTTTTCTCCATAAAACCGGAGATAGCTCAAACCCAACAATTCGGTCTAAAATTCTACGCGCTTGTTGTGCATCCACCAAATCCTGATCAATTTTTCGTGGGTTGGCAATTGCTTTTTGAACCGCAGTTTTAGTGATTTCATTAAATGTAATGCGATGCGTGTTTTTGTGCGATAAGCCTAAGGTTTCAAACAAGTGCCATGAAATGGCCTCTCCCTCGCGGTCCTCATCCGTTGCTAACCATACACATTCTGCATTTTTTGCTAATTTTTTAAGTTCCGCCACTAGTGGCTTTTTATCAGCAGACACCTCATAATTCGGTATAAATTCATTGTCAATTTCCACCGATAATCCCTTCTTTGCTAAGTCTCGAATGTGTCCGAAACTCGATTTAACAGTATAATCCGCCCCCAAATATCCTTCAATGGTTTTGGCTTTAGCAGGTGACTCCACGATGACTAGGTTTTTTGACATAGGGTACAATATTTGGGACAAATTTATAACTAAAACCATGCAATACACGGTTTGTTTTTTTTAATTATTTCTCATCCTATATATTTAACCTATGGTTAAGTTCTCAGATATTTTTTTTGTTAAATCATTCAAAATAATAAAACATGACATTTTGACACTGTAGTATATTGTGGTAAATTTGCAACATGCAGCATGATAAAACATCCAATGAACCCTTAACAGAGGATCGGCAAGGAGAAGTCTTATTACAAGATTCCATTGACCCCAATAACGTTCAAAAGAAATTATACCTTGAAAGTTATGGCTGTCAGATGAATTTCTCGGACAGTGAGGTTGTTGCATCCATTCTCGCCCAAGACGGTTATTCTACTACTCGAAATATTTCGGAAGCAGATTTAGTGTTAATCAATACGTGCTCAATTCGAGATAATGCGGAACAAAGAGTACGAAATAGATTAACGGAATTCCAGCATCATAAGCAGCAAAATCCTGAATTAGTAGTGGGTATTTTAGGATGTATGGCTGAACGGCTCAAAAAAAACCTTTTGGAAGAAGAGAAGTTGGTGGACATTGTTGCAGGTCCCGATGCATACCGCGATTTGCCCAACTTAATTTCTGAAGTGGGAACCGGACAAAAAGCAGTGAATGTGCTGCTCTCAAGAGAAGAAACCTATGCAGATATTTCTCCAGTTCGATTAGATCAAGGAGGTATTTCTGCTTTTGTAACCATAATGAGGGGCTGTGATAACATGTGTTCCTTTTGTGTCGTACCGTTTACCCGTGGGAGAGAACGTTCCAGAGATCCGAAGTCCATTGTGGCAGAATGCCATGATTTATTTAATAAGGGTTACCGTGAAGTAACGCTTTTGGGACAAAATGTTGATAGTTATCGTTGGAACCTAAGTTCGAAAGGCGCATTGAAAAATCCAACAGAAGCGTCCATGAATTTTGCGCAACTTCTTCAATCAGTAGCAAACGTATCGCCGTTGCTAAGGGTTCGATTTAGCACCTCACATCCAAAAGACATGACAGATGATGTATTGGAAGTCATTGCATCGAACCATAATGTGTGTAATTACATTCATTTGCCCGTGCAATCAGGGAATTCGGAAGTACTATATCGCATGAACCGGGGATACACCAGGGAATGGTATCTCGACCGAATTGATGCGATTCATCGAATTATCCCCGATTGTGCGATTTCTACAGATATTATAACCGGGTTTTGCGGGGAAACCGAGGAGGAACATTGTGATACTGTTTCCCTCATGGAGAAGGTCCAATTCGACTACGCCTACATGTTTAAATATTCAGAACGTCCAAAAACCCTAGCAGAACGTAAATTTGAAGATGATGTTCCTGAAGAAATCAAAGGAAAACGCCTAACGGAAATAATCGAACTACAAACGGCACACAGCCTTGCCGCCAATGAACGTCAAATTGGTACAATACAAGAAATATTGGTGGAAGGACCCTCAAAACGATCTGAAATGCAATTTTGTGGTAGAAATTCAAAGAATTCTATGGTGGTATTTGATCGCAAAGGGGCGGAAAAAGGAAGTTATGTTCAGGTAAAAATTACAGGTTGTACCTCCGCGACGTTGTTAGGAGAACTGATTGACTAATCGATATCGGATGAATTTACAGCAAATAAAACAACGTTTTGGTATTGTTGGAAATGCCTCCCCTTTGAACAGAGCATTAGAGGTTGCTGCCCAGGTGGCCCCAACCGACTTATCCGTTTTAGTTACAGGAGAAAGCGGTACTGGAAAAGAGATTATTCCACAAGTAATCCATCAATTGAGTTCGCGAAAACACAAGGAATATATTGCGGTGAATTGCGGTGCCATTCCAGAAGGAACCATCGATTCTGAATTATTCGGTCATGAAAAAGGATCTTTCACCGGTGCTGCGGGTAGTAGACAAGGATACTTTGAGGTAGCCAATGGAGGCACCATATTTCTGGATGAAGTTGCTGAATTACCCATGCAAACACAAGTACGCTTGTTGCGCGTGTTAGAAACCGGAGAATTTCTTCGTGTTGGAGCGTCAAAATCCCTTAAAACAAATGTTCGAGTCGTTGCTGCAACCAATGAAAACATGCAGCAGGCCATTGCAAAAGGGAAGTTTAGAGAAGATTTATTTTATCGATTGAGCGCCATTCCAATTCAATTACCCGCCTTAAGGGCACGAGGAGAAGACATTCACTTGTTATTTCGGAAATTTGCCAGTGACTTTGCTGACCGGTACCGAATGCCCGGAATTAGACTTACTCCCGACGCAATAACCTTATTATCTGAATACCCTTGGCCTGGAAACATCAGACAGCTTAAAAATACCGTTGAACAAATAAGCATTATAGAAACAGAACGAAACATAGATGCCTTATTACTTCGTAATTATTTGCCAACCATACAAGAAAATAGTCCGGCGCTCGTTGGCGATGCCAATCAAGAATCAATTTCTGAGAGGGAATTAATGTATAAGTTTCTTTTTGAGATGAAAAAAGACCTTACTGAATTGAAAAAATTGGTGGTAGAACTACTAAGTCAATCCGGGAACTTTAATATTTCTGCAGACCAACATGCAGTTATTGATAAATTATACCAAGATTTCGGAACTCCGATTCCTTCCACAAAAGGTCTCATTGCTCCGGTGGTAAATCCTATTGAAGAGGAATTTTTAGATGGGGATTCATCGTTTGTGGCCCATGAAGAGTTTATAGAATCTCTATCCCTTGAAGAACGAGAAAAAGAACTCATCATTAAAGCACTAGATAAACACCGAGGTAAACGCAAGTATGCCGCGAAAGAATTAGGGATTTCTGAAAGAACCCTCTACCGAAAGATAAAAGAATATAATTTAGCAGAATGAAGTTCTTGCTTTTTACCGTATTGATTTTAGGGTTATCCAGTTGTTGGCCAAGTAAAATTGGATTTAAAGATACTGGGGGCATGCCAGAAGAATGGAAGTATTTTCATCTACAAACACTTCAAAACAACGCAGCTACATGTCCGTTAAGTTATTCAGCAGGCCTAACTGAGGCCATTAAGGATGGTGTTCAAAACAATACAAGACTTAGTTTAGCGACAAAAATCAGTGATGCACAAGTTCAAATCTCCGGAGAAATTACCGGATATTCTGTGAACCCCATCGCTATTCAAAATGGAGATAATGCGGCAAAAAACAGGCTAACTGTTACTGTCCAATTTACCATATTCACCACCTTACCCAAAGAAGAAGAAATAAAACTGAATGTAACCAGATTCGCGGATTTCGATGCATCCAGTAACCTATCCAGCGTTGAAACACAACTCTTGAGTACGATCAATGAACAAGTTATTCAAGACGTAATCAATAAATTAATGAGCAATTGGTGAGTTGGAATAAATCACATATCAATACCATCTGCCTTGAACCGCATACCATTACTTCCGCTGATTTAATTCAATTAGAAGAGCTTTGTGAAGCGTTTCCATATGCCGGTATTTTCTCACTTTCATTGCTCGATGGCTTATATCGATGCGAAGACATCAGACTAAATCAAATGCTTCCGAAGCATGCTTTTCGAATACGTAACCGAGAAAAATTATTCAACCTCCTGCATGCTGTAAAGATCGTAGAAGGCACCGATGTGGAATCGGAAGAATTCGTAAAATCTACGCTCGAGGTAGAAAATGATTCCGTGTTGAAAGAACAAGAATCCGATGCCATGACATCCAAAGCGTATGATGCTGTAGAAGCATTAATTGAAGGAAGCGCAGCTTCTTCGAAGTATATACAAGAATTCCAACAACTTGAAGTAACGGATAAAGAACCTTCGGACGAGGTCGTTCCCTTGGTTAAAAATTCAACGAATGAGCCGAAGACATTTACAGGGTGGTTGTCAGGCACTGAATTTACAGCGCCGATATCATCATTACCCAAACCAAAAATAAATATACCTATTGAACGGGAAAAAGTAGCTTTTTATTCACCGTCCAAAAAAGCCAAGGAGAGTTTAGACGCTGAAAACGTTCCGATCAGTGAAACTTTAGCAAAAATCTTCATAATTCAAGGAAATCATTCAAAAGCGATTGCTATTTATGAGCAATTAATTTTGGCTTTTCCCGAAAAAAAGAGTTACTTTGCAAGCCAAATTAAACAAATAGCTAAACGTCATTAACATGATTACGACCATTTTTTCAATTATAATCACGATATCTGCCATACTATTAATCTTTGTTGTATTTATTCAGAATCCAAAAGGTGGAGGTTTGAGTAGTGATTTTGGAAGTGCAACCCAATTGGGCGGTGTAAAACAGACTTCAGAATTCATTGACAAATTAACGTGGGGGCTTGCAGCAACCATCGTGCTGAGCTGTATTGTTATGACAATGCAACAACCAAAGCCTCAGCAAATTAAGCAGCCGACGCAGCAAACTCAACAGAAATCAGGCAACGGAAATCAGTCTGCTCCTAAAGGGCAATCTGGACAATCCGGGAACAACCAATAAAAAATAATACATACTAGAATGTCAGTATGTCAGTACATACTGACATTTTTTTTTGTTCAGAGAAATTTTGTCTCACTTGGATGTAATGGTATGAATTTCGAACGGAGCGGATACATTCAAAAATTATAATTTATGTCAGTTAACTTTAAACCATTGGCAGATCGAGTTCTGGTAGAGCCGGCGCCAGCAGAGCAAAAAACCGCGAGTGGGATTATTATTCCTGATACCGCGAAAGAAAAACCACTGAAAGGTAAAATCGTTGCAGTAGGTGGAGGCAAAAAAGATGAACCAATGACGTTATGCATTGGAGATGAAGTGTTGTATGGTCAATATTCAGGGACCGAGATAAAAATTGACGGAAGTTCGTATTTGATCATGCGAGAATCCGATATCTACGGTGTATTTTAAGTTAAACACTATTAAAAACAAATTAAGATGGCAAAGGATATATTATTTGATCTTGAAGCAAGAGAAAAGCTAAAAGCTGGAGTAGACGCATTGGCAAATGCAGTGAAGGTTACCTTAGGTCCAAAAGGACGAAATGTCGTTATTGGAAAGAAGTTTGGTGCACCCCACATCACCAAAGACGGTGTTACAGTAGCCAAAGAAATTGAATTGAAAGACCCTATGGAAAACCTAGGGGCACAAATGGTGAAAGAAGTAGCATCGAAAACTGCGGACATCGCAGGCGACGGAACTACCACTGCAACAGTTCTTGCACAGGCAATTGTTACAGCAGGTTTAAAAAATGTTGCTGCAGGAGCAAATCCTATGGATTTAAAACGAGGAATAGATAAGGCCGTTGCAGAAGTAGTTAAAAACCTTAAGAAATTATCTAAAGAAGTTGGTAAAGATGCTTCAAAAATCGAGCAAATCGCTACGATTTCTGCCAACAACGATGAAGCCATAGGTAAACTAATTTCTCAAGCCATGAAGGTAGTAGGTAACGATGGGGTTATCACGGTAGAAGAGGCCAAAGGAACAGAGACCGAGGTTAAAACCGTGGAAGGTATGCAATTCGATCGTGGATATTTATCACCTTATTTCGTTACAAACACAGAAAAAATGGTAACGGAAATGGAGAACCCTTTAATTCTTATCACCGAAAAGAAAATTTCGAGCATGAAGGAGTTACTTCCCATCCTTGAACCCGTTGTTCAAGCTGGAAAAGGCTTGCTAATCATTGCCGAGGATGTTGATGGAGAGGCACTTGGCACCTTAGTTGTAAATCGTTTAAGAGGTTCCTTAAAAGTTGCTGCGGTTAAAGCTCCAGGGTTTGGCGACCGAAGAAAAGCGATGTTAGAAGACATTGCCATTCTAACCGGTGGGCAAGTTATTTCTGAAGAACGCGGAATGACTTTAGAAAATGTTACCATGGATATGCTTGGTCAAGCACAAAAAATTGATATTGATAAAGACAATACCACCATTGTGAATGGTAAAGGTAAAAAAGATGATATCAAAGCACGCGTTAATCAAATCCGCTCGCAGATTGAAACAACAACCTCTGATTACGACCGTGAGAAGCTACAAGAAAGATTGGCAAAACTAGCCGGCGGAGTTGCTGTTCTTTATGTGGGTGCGCCTACAGAAGTTGAAATGAAAGAGAAAAAAGACAGAGTAGATGATGCATTAGCTGCCACACGTGCTGCCGTTGAAGAGGGAATCGTACCAGGTGGAGGCGTTGCTTTAATTCGAGCCATTGAAACCTTAGATAAACTAAAAGGAGCGAATGACGACGAATCAACGGGTATTGCCATCGTTAAACGTGCTGCAGAAGAGCCATTGCGTCAAATTATCGCAAACTCAGGTGCTGAAGGGGCTATAATCGTTCAAAAGGTGCGTGAAGGAAAAGATGATTTTGGATACAATGCAAGAACTGATAAATTCGAGAAGCTCTATGCTGCTGGTGTTATTGACCCAACGAAAGTAACTCGAATCGCCGTAGAAAATGCAGCTTCCATCGCTTCTATGTTACTCACCACAGAATGTGTTATTGCAGACCAACCTGAGGAGTCAAATCCTGCAGCCGCAATGGGCGGTATGGGTGGAGGAATGCCTGGAATGATGTAGTGCGTTAAATTAGCACATAAAGTGTCCCCAAGCGGGACGCTTACTCGTTTCTTTCTTCCCGGAATACGGATAGTTAGAGACGTCTATATAGAGTCCCGCTTGCGGGACTTTCTATTTAATTAGCTTTTTTAGAATTGGACCTACACGTGCTGCCCAATCGCGCTCAGAATGACCCGTATTCGCAATTAACTTAATCGTTAGCTTATTGTTCTTTGAATACGAATTAAGTGCCGATTCGAACGCCGGAAAATAAGGAACATAGGCTGCATCAAGGGATTGATCACCCCGATCTACATAAAGGCGCTTGCCTTGAATATTCGCTGAATTAGATGTGATAAAGGCATTAAATGCCATCGCTATGGGATCTTTGAATCGGTTGCCGAATTTCCAATAATTTATAAGTGGAAGATGTAATGAAAGACAGGCAATTCCTGAAATTTCAGTAGGATGAGTCAATAAAAAGGTCAAAGACACTACCCCTCCCATACTGGATCCAACCATAGTTCTGTGGGCTCCACCCGGATTTACCTTACAATGTTTTTCGATGAAGGGGAATACTTCGTTAATGAGTGCCTTAGCATAAGAATCAAACCGCGGCAAGCCATTCCATAACGAATCGCGCAACGTAAGTTGAACACTAACAGGAAGGGTTGAATAAATAGGCGAAGGAAAAAATTCAGCGTACCGATTGTTGGGGTCATTATCAATTCCGACCAAAATACAGTGCTTTTTTGAAAGATAATTCGTTGCTGAATTGGCTAGATCCCACGATTGATGGTTCCAGGTGCTGCTTGAATCAAATAACATTTGTCCATCGTGGAAATAAACTACCTCATAAGGTTTTTTAGCGTGTTCGTAACCCTCAGGAACCCAAACACGAATGCTTCGACCACTGAGATACCCTTGACTCATCGTTGTTTCATAAAGTCTCCCGTAAGACGGTTGCGTATTTGATACTTTCCAAATGAAAGGGTTCATTTGAGCGTAGCTCAAAAATGAAAGTGAAATGCTAAGGAAAAATATGCTGGCTTTCATGGTACAAATATTAGAAAAAGGTGGCAATCCGCACGGCAATGCGTATTTTTGTACCAAATAAAATCCGATGGAACGAATTATAAAAACTGTATTTTCAATGCGGCTCGTAGCGCTAGGCTTGTTGGTGTTTTTAAGCGCAATTGGAATTGCTACGTTCATAGAATCGATGCATGGTGTACAAGCGGCAAAAATTCTTATTTATAACGCCCATTGGTTCACCATCTTACTCGCTTATCTTTCCATAGCAATGATTGTAAATATCATAAATTATAAGATGTGGCAGCGCGAAAAAATCGCATTGCTTAGTTTTCATATTGCCTTCTTGATCATCATGCTTGGAGCTGCAATTACTCGGTATACCGGATACGAGGGTCTTGCTGTTATTCGTGAAGGAACGGCGGTTGATTACATTTATACGGCCGATCCAAAACTCCTAGTTTCTGTTAGCGATCCGAAAGACCCAAAAGTCCTTGCTTATCCTGCTTGGATGGCTGATTGGAGTTTTGTCAATAATTCATTTAGTCATGAAATTCAACACGGTTCAAAAACCTTGAAGATTGAATACAAAGATTTTATTGCCAATGCCATCGATACCGTTGCATTTGACAAAACAAAACCCGGAGCCGTTTTAGACATTGTAGTTGGTCAAATGAAATCCAATTACCTTGAACCCGGTGATAAATTAATGGCCGGAACACTTCCTTTATCCTTTGGGAAAGATTCCAAAGATGGAATAACGTTTAAATTAAGGGGTGAAAAAATCAGCTTAAAAACGACCGTTGATTTACGAATGCTTCCCATGACGATGATGATGGAAGCAAGAAGAACCGGTGCTCCGATTCCTGATTCTGCGTATACGGACATCCCAAAAAACACATGGATTGATGCGAACCTTAAAACCTTATATCAATCTGGAACCAATCAATTTGTATTGAAAAATGTTTTTAACCATGCCTACAAGACGCGCATGAAAGCCAACATGAAAAATCAAGGTGCCGATTACCTAACCGTGGATGTTTCTTCTGGAAATGTACATAAATCGGTGGTGCTAAGAGGCGGGCTTAATGCCATCCCTGACCCAGAATATTTTGAAATCAATGGGATTCTCGTTCAGCTTGAATATGGTTCCGTTAGACGCCCCCTCCCCTTTAGTATATTTTGTAAAGATTTTAAATTATCAAAATATCCAGGTTCCGAATCCCCTTCTTCGTTTGAAAGTTATTTAAGCATCTTCGACCCTCGAAATAATTACAAGAGTGACCGCCATATTTTCATGAACCACGTTACCGACTATGACGGATACCGATTTTTTCAATCTGCCTATGATTTGGACAATCCAGCGACGCCGGAAAATGAAGAGGCGACAAGACTCAGTGTGAATCATGATGCCTGGGGGACCAACATCACCTATTTAGGTTACCTTTTGATGGCTGTAGGGATGATCCTTTCATTGTTTGCTCCTAAAGGAAGGTTCCGTGCATTAAGTGACCAATTAGGAAAACTTAAGAAACAGTCGCTTACTGTTATACTATTGTTGATTGGATTATCTGTTCAAGCACAGCATGGAAACCAACCCGATTATTCAAAAATTTATCGCGTTATTGATGAAAAACACTCGGAGAAATTGGCGACCCTACTTGTTCAAGATGAAGGTGGTAGGATTATTCCAATGCATACCTTGTGCGACCAACTACTCCGCAAGATTCACGGGGAACCCACTTTTGAATCCTATAATGCTGTGCAAACTATTCTCAGTTTGCATATGTACGGCAAGTATTGGATGAAAAAACCGATGATTTTAGTTCCTTCTGCAGTTCGCGAGCGCTTACACTTGAAGAAATACTGTTCGTTTAAAGACCTTACAGAAGCTGATGGCCGATATAAGTTTCAAGCGCAATATGCGGCAGCACACGGCAAAGCTGAGAAATACCAAGATGAATTCGAAAAAAAACTCATTAAACTCACTGAACGCTTTGAGGTATTTCAAGGAATTATCAGTTGGCAGTACATGCGGATTATCCCTAAAAAGAATGATGTAAACAATAAGTGGTTTGTTCCCTTGAGTATGGAAATCATGGGAGAAGATTCGATTAGTTCCATAGTAACCCTAAAATATCTTGCAGCATTAGACCAAGCAGCCCAAGATCAAAACTATTCCAATGCGTTGTTTCTATTAGGAAAGATGGAGCAAATTCAACGCACTGTAGGTAAATCTGTAGTTCCCTCACCACGTAAAGTAGCCTTTGAAATACGCTATAACAAACTTCAAATTTTTAAATCTGTTTATCGAAGCTATTTACTCATTGGCTTAATCTTACTCATTTTGTACATAGCCTCTATTTTTGGAACACCTTCCGATCAACGAAAAAAGGTCCTACGAATCACCCGGAATATATTTTTAGGATTAGGCGCCTTAATATTCTTGTATCATGCAACAGGATTAGGCTTTCGATGGTATATTTCAGGGCATGCACCATGGAGTAATGGGTACGAAGCGATTGTTTTTATTGCATGGGTTACGGTCATTGCTGGATGGGTATTTTTGAAAAAAGTAGAAGTAGTAATGCCCATGGCTTTGATTTTATCAGCCATGATGCTTTTCGTGTCGGAATTAAACCTACTTGATCCAGAAATCACGCCACTCGTACCGGTATTAAAATCGTATTGGTTAATGATCCACGTAGCAATCATTACAGGAAGTTATGGATTTTTGGGATTGTCGTTTGTGCTCGGATTACTCAACTTGAGTTTTTATTTATTTCAAACCAAAAAGAATGCAATGAATATCCAAAATCAAATCGGTCAAATTACCGCCGTAAGTGAAATGACCATGACGATTGGTGTCTTTATGTTGACCATCGGAACTTTCCTTGGTGGAATATGGGCGAATGAAAGCTGGGGTCGATATTGGGGTTGGGACCCGAAGGAGACATGGGCCTTAGTTTCTGTCTTAGTATACGCCATCATTTTACATTTCAGATTTATTCCAGGATTAAAGAGTGCTTTTGCCTTTAATTTAGCGTCATTCTGGGGATATTCAGCGATACTTTTTACGTATTTCGGCGTGAACTTTATGTTGGTTGGCTTGCATTCCTACGCCCAAGGAGATGGTTTAGGTAAATTTCCTACTTGGCTCATTTGGACCATTGTGTTTTTTATTATTGTGAGCATCGTTTCATGGATACGTAACAAGCAAATCCAATCTGTAACGAAGTAATTGACCCAATGAATTCATTTAGTCCCGAGCAAATATTATTTGAAGACAATCATTTAATTGGGATAAACAAACGAGCGGGTCAGTTGGTACAGGGCGATAAAACGGGAGACGCCTGCCTTGCCGATGAGATCAAAGCTTTTTTAAAAATCAAATACAATAAACCCGGCAATGTATTTTGTGGTGTAATCCATCGTTTGGATCGTCCAACAAGCGGCATTGTGCTCTTTGCAAAAACAAGTAAGGCCTTGGAGCGAATGAACGCTCAATTTAGAGAAAAGCAGACGGACAAATCATACCTCGCACTTGTTCATGGTATTTTGTCTAACCAGGAATCCTTAGTACATGACTTAAAAAAGAATGAACAAAAAAATAAGAGTTTCGTGGTGGATTCGGGAAAAGGGAAGGAAGCAAAATTAAGTTATTTCCCGGTCAAATCGTTTGAGGCATACACCTTAATTGAGGTGACACTGGAAACAGGAAGGCACCATCAAATTCGATGTCAAATGGCCTACATAGGCCACCCACTTCGTGGTGACTTAAAATACGGAGCCAAGCGTTCTAATGAGGACGGTTCCATTTGCTTACATGCTGCAAAACTGGAATTTTTTCATCCGATAAGTAAAGAAAAACTGACCATTGAGGCACCCCTTCCGAATACGAAAGCGTGGATTCATTAATACAAAAAAGGCTCCCGAAGGAGCCTTTTACAAAAATACTATGCGGATTAGTTGTTGGTTGGAGCACCGCTGTTGTTAACAGGAACCCCTGATTCAGGAGCTGGTCCAACTTCACCTTTAATTCGAATTACTTTTTCTGGCTCATTGACTGCATTCGATGAAATCGTAACGCTTTTGTTGATTGGACCAGAACGCTTTGTATCATATTTTACTTTAATGGTAGCTTTTGCACCTGGAGCAATTGGTTCTTTCGGCCATTCTGGAACCGTACATCCACAAGATCCTTTGGCATTTGAAATAATTAAAGGCTCATCTCCGGTGTTTGTAAATTCAAAGCTACAGTTTGGATCACCATCATACTTGATGTTACCATAATCATGTACTTCTTTTGAAAAAGAAATTTTTGGACCTTTTTCAATGG
The DNA here is from genome assembly GCA_046081745.1 of Flavobacteriales bacterium. Lineage (GTDB taxonomy): Bacteria > Bacteroidota > Bacteroidia > Flavobacteriales_D > Crocinitomicaceae > UBA952. The sequence continues at coordinate 16,907 of JBJTWL010000038.1, forward strand.
TCGTTTGAGCGTTCAATGCAGTAACAGCAAAAATTACGCTAAGGGCAAACAATAATTTTTTCATAGTTTTTTGAGTTTAAATTTCTTCTACAAAAATATGCCACTTCCAAGATGCTCAATAAAAATTAACACATCGTTAACAGCCTATTTTTTAATCGCCTTGTTTTTGGGGAGACTTGCATATTCAAAAATAGATAAATCGAGGTGCTTCAGTCTGCGTTTAATTTCTGCTTTCTTTGAATTTGGATACTCATTATCACTGAGCAACATGTTATAATATCTGTGTATTTCAGCGGTATCACGAGGTTCGAGAAATACATCCAAAGCCGCAATATTGCTTTCAATAACTAGGTACTTATTTTTATACCCAGGGAATTTATTCAATAGCGTATCCCCGTAGGCAATGCTTTTTCGGTGTGCGTTCAATCCCGAATAAACCATCTGAACTTTAAATAAACAATCTGCTGAATAAGGGTCCTCGGGATAGTTACGGAAATATGCCGTTAACCGATTGATTAGCTCTTGTTGACTTAAGCTAAGCATCGCCCCGGTAGATTTTTGCCCGGATAAGGTTGTCACAGAATCTTCCATGGCTTGAATTGAGGCCTTTAATGTTTCTCTTGAAGCAGGCGCTGCGGATTTTGAGTCAGCGCTTGCGTTCTTGCACGAATAAAAACCAAAGAATAAGCAGCTAAAAATAAATATGGAATATATGTTTTTCATCGCTTTGATTTATAAAATTTCATTTTGTAATCGGTCGAAACTGCCCCTTCAGCAATCTGCTTCAATCTTTTCTGAATTAGTTTTTTCTTTAAGGGATTTAAATGGTCTGTAAAAAGAACCCCTTCAATATGATCGTATTCATGTTGAATAATTCTTGCAGCATAACCTGAAAATCGCTCTTCCAGTAAATTCCATTCTTCGTCGTAATAGCTCACGAGTATATCTGACTTTCGAGGCACATTTTCCCTAATCTTAGGAATTGAGAGGCACCCCTCTTGAAAAGACCATATTTCACCAGATTCCTCTTCTATTACCGGATTTATAAATACTTTTTTGAAGGATTCTATTCCAACAGCACGCGGGTCAGGCTCTTCCCCATCCTCGTCGGCAAAGGGCGAACCATCAACCACGAATAAACGGATGTTCAATCCTATTTGGGGAGCGGCAAGTCCAACCCCCTTTGCATGATACATGGTCTCAAACATATTTTCTATTAATTGATCCAAGGCTGGATAATCGTTAGAAATATCTTCAGATTCTGTTTTAAGTACGGGATCACCGTAGGCGACAATAGGTAAAATCATAACTAGCTACAAAGATACATCAGTTCATATTAACTCTTTCGCTCATTTAAGTAATCTTGCAAAATAATTGCTGCGCTTACCTTATCAACTACGGCTTTATCTTTTCCATGTTTTTTCTTTCCGAAATAATGGATTGCTTCTGAAGCACGCTGGGAAGAATGTCGCTCATCTTGCAAATAAACAGGTACATCTCCCAATTCCTTTTCCAGTGCCTCCTTAAATAAAAGTACATTTTCTGTGATGTGCGTAGGGTCGCCGTTGACCGATAATGGATATCCCAAAACAATGCCTTTGAGTTTATTTTTAGCATGAAATGATTTAATCCAATTCATAATTTGATCGGATGGAATCATATCTAATGGAGATGCAATAATCATAGATGAGTCCGTGACGGCTACGCCAGTTCTTTTTAATCCAAAATCAACCCCGATTAACATATGTTACAAAAATACGCTTATTTGAGTTACCTATTTGCCGAGATGTTTATTCTATCTTTGTAATAACTTAATTCATATAGGTATGAGAATATCATTCATCATGTTATGTTTTGTGAGTGTGCTTTTAGGCAGTTGCTCTGGCTATAACAAACGAATTTCACTGGAAGACACAGAAACTCCAAATTCACAAAATGAATCAATTGCTTTTGCAGAACAACAATCCTATGATTCGTTAATCAAGGCCATTGATAGCGAAAAAGATCTTGATAAAGCAATGAGTTTAGAGTATGAGGATGCTGGAATGAACCATTCTGTAGTGACTGCATATCTGACAAAATCAAACGATGTGGTTAAACTAATTCTTGATGAATCAGCGAACGACGGAAAAATGATAAAAACCGAATTCTATTTTACAGGGAAAGACATCTTTTTCGCAAGGCAACACATCAACGACTACCAAAAAGAGAGAAACGGATTTGGAGAAATATTTTCTTATTTCGGCGCCAATAAGAAAGTGATTTACACCGCATCAAAACTCGGCAATTCAGAGGATGAATTAAATCAAACTGTCGCAACACGAACAAAAAAAACCAGTTTCGACCCTACCAAAGCCCTTCAAATTATAAACCAAAAGGGGCCTTTTGAAACACGCTATCAGGGCCACATTGAAACAGATATATATACGTTCATCATTGTAGGTACTGGAGGGAAAACAGGACAAAAATCTGCCATAGCTTACAACAACAATTTCCCCTTGGCAGAAGCAATGGTAAAGCAAAACAATCAATTTATCAATAAAAAATTACGTGTAGAATTCACTAAGGTAACCGAAATGAACAATTTCTCGTACCAGGGGTTAACAGGTATCAAGCTAATCAATGAAAAATAACTTATTGCGCCTTTGGTTGATCATCGGCTTATTCGCATCGACCAATTCTTTACTATTTGGTCAAAACATTCATATTTCTGGCGTAGTAAACGACTCTTCCGGGAACAATAAACTCAATAAAGCAGTGGTATCTTTGGTCCGTCTAAACGACTCCATTCTTGTTGATTACTATCGCACCAATCAAACAGGCGAGTTCAATTTCAACGTACCCTTAGACACCTTCTACCTTTTGATTGAACACCCACAGTTCGAGGCCAAAACGTTATATGTATTTGGAAATCCCGCCGAGTTATCCGTAGAAATACCGTTTATTAGAATGGGGGTGAAAGTTAAAAATTTAGCGGAGGTCGTAGTTCAAGGAAACAAAAATCGAGTGTATTACAAAGGTGATACCTTAATTTATGTGGCAGACAGCTTTAAAGTTGCTGAGAATGCTGTGGTTGAAGACCTCTTGAAAAAACTCCCAGGAATTAAAATTGACGAAAACGGACAAATCACTTCACAAGGGAGGGAGATTAGTCAAGTTCTAGTCGACGGTGATGAATTTTTTGGATCAGACCCGACGATTGCCACCAAAAACCTTGCTGCCAAAGGGGTTGAATCGGTTCAGGTATATGAAAAGAAAGCCCAAGATAATGCTTCCGGAATGGATGAGAAAATCCAAGTGATGGATTTAAAACTGAAAGACGAGGCAAAACGAGGATATTTTGGAAAAGCGTCTATTGCTACTGATGGAGGTCTTATCGGTAATCCAACAACAAACTTCCCCTTTTACGAAAGTGAATTGCTCTTTAATCGCTTCGATAAAAAACAGAAATTTTCAGTATTCTTTTTGAGTTCAAACACCCCGCGTTCGAATTTTAGGTTTGGCGATATGAATAAGTTTGGATTGGAAAACGAACGAGACCAGAGCGGTATGTCGATGTGGAATCAAAACGGACAGCGAACAAATACTGGAATACCTCAAACAACGAAAGCGGGTATCTACTTCAACGATCGAATTAAAAACTGGGGGAAAATTGGATTTAATTACAGTTACAACCAAAACCGTTTAAATGCCACGCAAAGCAGTCTGTCCCAGTACTTTTTACAAGACACCTCCTATTACACCAAGGATTCAATTTCCAACATTAGCCTTAACACTTCGCACAAGATCAACCTAAATTTCCAAGCGAAATTAGACTCCCTTACGACCTTGGAAATTAAACCCTCCGTGAGTTTTGACGAGGGAATCACAGAAAATACCACCGTTAATGCCTTCCAAACGGAAGCGATGGTTCCAACCTTTACCTCTGTCATTGATAATACCAATAATTCTAAAGGCTACACAACACGTTTAGAAAGTACGATTTATCGCATGTTCAAAAAACCTCGAAGGGAATTGGAGCTTAAGTATATATTGAATAAAACTGATAATCAAACGGATGGTTCCCTGCTTACCCAAAGCGTCTTTACAGGTTTTACAGATTCCATTGATCAGAAAAAACAAAACGACAACGGTAATCAATTAAATTATGCGATAATAACCTACAAGGAGCCCATATCCGCTAAATGGAAATTACAGGTAGAGTACTTCCTTGAATCGGGTAAATCGTATCAGACCAGAAATACCTTTGCACCGAACCTTGGAACCTACTCGCAACGCGTAGATTCGCTTTCCAATGCCTTTGAAAACAACCGCTTTCAAAACCGTGGAACCCTGCTAATGGTCTATGAAACAAGCAAACACAGCTTTAACTTCGGAGTTGGCTTTCGAAACATTCAATTGGACAACTACAACGTAATTGGTGATTCAAGCATTTTGCAACGCATCAACAATATACTTCCACGGTTGAGTTACAATTATAAACCGGGCATGGGAACTCGCCTGAACTTCAATTATTTTACGCGTTCAGACCAACCCTCTATTAATGATATTCAGCCAGTGCCTGACAATTCAAATCCAAACCGTTTGAAAATCGGTAACGCAGATTTGAAGCCCAATTACATTCATACGCTGAACTTTCAATTTAACCGGTGGGAAGCACTTTCCGGAAGGTATATCTGGAGCGGATTAAATGCTACACTTACGGATAATGCTTTTGCCACAGACACCTATTTTGATGCCTTCGGTAGAACCATAGCAAAAACGGTTAATGTGGACGGTAATTTTTCAGCCAACGCCTATGCAGGTGCAGGTTTTCCGTTATTCAACCGAAAACTAGAGGTTAATCCGAATTTCAACGCGAACTATTCCAAATTCACCAATTACATAAACGGCCAACAGAACATTACCTACAATCCTTCGATCGGAGGGGGAGTGTCCTTGGAATTAAAGTTTGATTCTTTGGAGGTTTCAGTAACGCAGAATTATTTTTATTCAAGCCCAAAAAGCACCTTCAATTCGCTATCCAGTACTCCGTTCTCCACGCAAGAATATTCGATGGAATTCAAATGGACAATACCCTTTGGTTTTAAAGTTATTGCCGATGGGAAATACACCATCAACTCACAACGTGCCTCTGGATTTAACCGAAATATATTTGTAATCAATGCCGAAATTCAACGAGCCTTTTTACCTACAGGTAATTTAATTCTCGCTGTGAACGGATATGATTTATTGAATCAAAACCTTAACCTGCAGCGGCAGGTGAATGGAAATGTTGTTACTGATAATTATACGCGGTTAATAACCAGATACTTCTTATTGAAATTGACGTATCGATTTAACAAAAACAAAACCAAAGAAGATGACTTTGAAGGCTGGCATTAAGATACTTTTAGTTGGATTTTTTCTGTGGATGGATGCCATAGGATTCGCTCAGTTTTATGCTGAAGGAACCATCTATTACACACGACGGACAAACCTTGAAAAGCGTTTTACGGATCAACGTATGAAGCGATTTGTAACCGAGGATAATAAAATCAAAAACGACCGATTCAGCTTAACTTTTAATGATACGATATCAGTATTTAAATATCTTCCTCCCACAACCACCGATGAAATGGCCTGGTTAACCTCCAAGAATGAATATTATCAATATTTAAATCCGAATAAGCAGCTAACTATATTTCAGTTCTTTGGTACCTCTGTTTATGTGAAAGATTCATTGCCAATACGTCCATGGAAAATCACAGACAGTAAGCGCACCATTTGCGGGTTTAATTGTCGGAAAGCGATTTACGAAAAGAACGATTCCACGCGAATTTATGCCTGGTATGCTCCCAATATCTTACCCTCGATCGGTCCGGAAGGATTTTGCGGATTGCCTGGAACTATTCTCGGCATTGCCACCGAGGATGGGGGCATCATATATTTTGCGGATAAAGTTGATTTCTCCGTTGCCCCTAAAACCGAGGCATTGGCAGTAGACCTCGGTAAAAACAAGTTATTTACGCTGAAAGAACTTCGTGAGAAACTTGAAAAAGACTACGGCAATACCCCGTGGGGTAAACGCATGTTTGATGATATGTTTCGATGGTTGTAGTTTGGTTTGACCAACCCACTTCCCTATCTTTGAGTAACCAAAGTCATTTAGCATGAAAGGAATCATTTTAGCAGGCGGGTCTGGTACACGTCTTCACCCACTCACCTTAGCGGTTTCTAAGCAACTCATGCCGGTGTATGACAAGCCGATGATTTATTATCCATTGAGTACGTTAATGAGCGCGGGAATTAGAGAAATTTTAATTATTTCTACCCCGCATGATTTACCACATTTTGAAAAATTGCTCGGTGACGGAAGCAGGTTGGGATGTCGTTTTGAATACGCGGTGCAAGAGGTTCCGAATGGCTTAGCTCAGGCTTTTGTGATTGGAGAGTCATTTATTGGTAAAGACAAGGTGGCATTGATTCTTGGAGATAATATTTTTTATGGTCAAGGCCTTGACTCTTTACTTATTAAGAATGTCAATCCGAAAGGAGGAATGGTATTCGCATATCACGTGATTGATCCTGAACGTTATGGAGTAGTTGAATTTGATGAAGATAACCAAGCCGTTTCCATTGAGGAAAAACCTAAAAATCCAAAATCGAACTTTGCCGTTCCCGGGTTATATTTTTATGACAACTCCGTCGTAGAGATTGCGAAAAACCTCAAACCCTCTGAGCGTGGTGAATATGAAATTACAGATGTAAATGCGGCATATCTAAAACAAGGAACGCTTAAAGTTGCCATTTTGGATCGTGGAACCGCATGGTTAGATACCGGGACTTTTAGTTCATTGATGCAAGCCGGACAATTTGTACAAGTTATTGAAGAACGTCAAGGGTTAAAGGTTGGGTGCATTGAAGAAATCGCGTATCGCAATGGGTTTATTGATAAGAAACAACTGAAACAAATCGCTGAGCCACTTGTTAAAAGTGGGTATGGTACTTATTTGCTTAATCTCATCAAGCGCAAATGATTGAATATTCTGAACGTATTGCCGCGATTGAGCAGCGCCTTGCCCAATGGGAATTTCCCTCAAAACCTAAGAATTTATATGACCCTTTGCGGTATTTCATTTCGATAGGAGGTAAAAGAATTCGACCGCTATTTACTGTGCTGAGTGCCGAACTATACAACATATCCATTCAAGAGAGTTTAGCAGGAGCCTCTGCCCTGGAATTATTTCACAATTTCACCTTGATTCATGACGACATCATGGATAATGCACCTGTTAGACGAGGATTAACAACGGTTCATGAAAAATGGGATTCAAACATTGCAATATTGTCGGGCGACGTTCTAATGATTCATGCATTTCAGGCCTTAGCTGTATACGATGCAACCATTTACAAACGGCTTAGCAGTTTATTAAATCAAACCGCGATTGAGGTATGTATTGGTCAACAAATGGACATGGATTTTGAACAAATTGATGCGGTTACTGAAGCGGATTATATTGAGATGATTCGTCTTAAGACATCCGTGCTCTTGGGGTGTGCTTGTGCCTTTGGTGGAATCATTGGAAAAGCGAATGAGTCCAGCATAAAATGTTTGTACGAATTCGGAGAAAACCTTGGCATCGCTTTTCAAATACAAGACGATATATTAGATGCCTTTGGGGATTCAACCAAGGTAGGCAAACAAGTTGGTGGTGATATTTTGAGCGATAAAAAAACCATACTTTATACCACATTTCAAACCAACGCATCGGCCGAAGATAAAGCAGAATTCATACGTTTAAGTTCAACATCCAATACCGAGAAAGTAGCTGGCATAAAAGCCCTCTATGAGGCCTCCGGTGTTCTTGATTACTGCTTGAAAAAACAAAAAATCTTCCAAGAGAAAGCAATGCGGCAATTAGCTCAAGTTGAATGCCAATTCCCCAAGCAAAATTTGTACACACTGGCAGATTTTATAATCAACAGATCGCATTAAAACTAATTGCGTATTATTTTGATTTTATCAATGTAAACCTTAGTTTTGTAGCTAGGAATTAACTTAAAATTATATTACCATGAAAAAAGTTTACTTAAGCTTTTTTGGCGTTTTAGCGTTTGGTTTAGTTGGGGTAGCTCAAAAAAACACAGCAAAGCCGTTAAACACAAAAAAGTTTGCACCGCTTGAATTAAAAGCGAAGCCAGGTGTTGTTAATACTAACAAAGGCGTTGTGCTTTGGCAAAACGATTTCTCAAATCCTGGGGAATGGGCTACTGCAAACGATCCCGCTGGAACTCCACCACACACCAACGGTGATTGGACAATCACTACGGATATCAATGCCATTCCTGTTGCCGCGCTGAAGCCAGCCGCACACACAACTGCGGCAAACGGTTATGCCTTTATCGATTCGGATGGTGCAGGAACGAATGCCACCCAAAACGCTACGATTGTTTATACGCAAAACATTGACCTAACGGGTCAACCGAATGTTTTATTAGTATTTCAACAATCGCATCGACGATATGCGGAGAGCACTTACGTGGTTTGGTCTATCGATGGCGGAGCAAATTGGCAAGAAGTGGAAGTTAATGGTGCCATGAACGTGAATACCAATACTACCAATCCTGCTACAGTTCAAGTGAACCTTTCTAATGAAATTGGTGGTCAATCTCAAGTGCGTATCGGATTTAAATATACCGGAAACTATGACTGGTTCTGGGCGGTTGATGACGTAAAAATTTCAACTCCCGATGATTATGATTTAGCGGTTTCAGGCATTTACTGGGGATCA
>JBJTWL010000039.1:0-15027 GCA_046081745.1 Flavobacteriales bacterium
AAGTTGGTCCCTTTGAATTTCATGATAAATGGCGCTTAAACGAGATTATGCAGGATTAGGAGTGCGCGTTGTTCCAGGCGCCAGTGCACGTCACGGTGCTTTTTTAGCTCCCGGAGTAATCATGATGCCATCCTATGTGAACATTGGCGCATACGTAGATGCCGGAACTATGCTTGATACATGGGCAACGGTAGGTAGTTGTGCCCAAATCGGGAAAAATGTACACCTAAGTGGAGGAGTTGGTATTGGAGGAGTTTTAGAACCCTTGCAAGCATCCCCAGTGATCATTGAAGATGATGCCTTCATTGGCTCTAGATGCATTGTAGTGGAAGGAGTTCGTGTTGGTAGGGCCGCGGTATTAGGCGCAAATGTTGTACTAACAAAAAGTACCAAAATTATTGATGTAAGCGGTCCTGAACCTGTTGAAATGCGCGGATTTGTTCCTGAGCGAAGTGTGGTGATTCCGGGTTCGTATGCTAAAACATTCAACGCTGGAGAATATCAAGTACCCTGTGCTTTAATCATTGGACAACGATCTGCTTCAACAGATTTGAAGACTTCATTAAACGATGTGCTTCGAGAGCACAACATCGCCGTATAAAATTTGTACCTTTGCTTTTTAGAAGCAATATGGATTTTACCCCCCTTTCAACCATCACCCCAATTGATGGCCGTTATCACACAAAAACCGCTGCATTACAACCTTATTTCTCGGAATTTGGTTTAATTCGTTACCGTGTTTTAATTGAAGTTGAATACTTCATTGCATTAATGCAAACCGGAATTATCCCTGGTGTTGAAGTCGTTCAAGCAGAAACCTTACGCAGTTGGTACTTGAACTTTTCGACAGCGGATGCAGAACGCATCAAAACAATCGAACGAACTACCAATCACGATGTAAAAGCCGTTGAATATTTCCTCAAAGAAAAATTCGAACAGCATGATTGGAGTTTTTGTTCCGAATTCATCCATTTTGGATTAACATCCCAAGACATCAATAACACGGCCATTCCATTATCGCTCAAAGAAGGCCTAGCCAATGAGTTGTTCCCAATGTATGATGAGGTTCTTGCTAAACTAAAATCGTTATCGAGTGCTTGGAAAGACATTCCTCTACTGGCTCGTACACACGGACAACCCGCCTCCCCCACCCGCTTAGGTAAGGAGATTCAGGTGTTTGCGGAGCGATTGGAAATACAATTAAACGTTGCAAAACGAATCCCCTATTCTTCAAAATTTGGAGGCGCTACAGGCAATTTCAATGCCCACCATGTCGCCTATCCATCGATCAATTGGGTTGATTTTGCCAATCACTTTTTAGGGACGCTCGGACTGGCACGAAGTCAAACCACTACACAAATCGAACACTATGATTCGATGGCTGCATTATTTGATGCGTTCAAGCGAATGAATACGATCCTTCTTGATTTGAATCGTGACATGTGGACATATATTTCCATGGATTACTTTAAACAAAAACTAAAGGAAGGAGAAATTGGCTCCAGTGCTATGCCACATAAAGTAAACCCCATTGATTTTGAAAACTCAGAAGGAAATTTGGGTATTGCTAATGCGCTGTTTGAACATTTTTCAGCAAAACTACCTATTTCAAGATTGCAACGTGATCTTACGGATTCGACTGTATTAAGAAATATTGGAGTACCCCTAGCGCATACCTTAGTCGCATTAAAAGCCACCATGGTTGGCTTGAATAAAGTGGTATTGAATGAAGAAAAACTTCATCATGATTTGGAAAACAATTGGATGGTAGTTGCTGAAGCGATTCAAACCATTTTACGACGTGAAAACTATCCAAAGCCATACGAAGCATTGAAGGAACTCACAAGAACTCACGATAAAGTAACTAAAGATACCATTCATAATTTTATTGATACATTAGGCGTAAGCGAAGGGGTGAAGGAAGAATTAAAAGCAATCAGCCCATGGAATTATTTAGGGATTCAATTGGTAGATTAATCGGATTAGTCCTGTTGGTTAATGGGTGTGTATTTGGACAACCTATACCCGTAAATTGGGGGCCCCTAGAATCTCAACCGGGTCAATTATTAGACATTCTACCCATAAAATCAGGTGATTTTCATACCTTAAGGTATTCCGGCGGCGTATTGGGATCTTACCGATCCACCCTACATAATCAATTATCCTTTGTTAGTCAAACACGAATTAAACCCATCACAGAGAATGGCATTGGTAATTTAGAAACCGGAACCTATTTCGCAGGAAAACTCCATGTTTTTATTAGCGACAAATCTAATGGGACCATGAGTTTATATAGTCAGGCCATCGAAGACGATAATCTCACCGTTTCTCAATTGCGCTGTAGTTATCAAGATTCGCGAATAGGAGCACGCCCGAATTTTCAAATTGCTCAATCACAAAATGGAAAATTTCTGGCCGTATTCTATGATATTCCCGGAAGGAAAGAGCAAAGAGATATGTATGGATATGTGGTTTTTGATTCCACATTTACCTCCATTCAATCTGGATCATATTTATTACCCTTTGATGGTAATATGACGACAATCAACGAACATCACCTTACCAATCAAGGAAAATATATACTAGTAATTACAGAACATAAAGACCGAAACGATCGATTTTTTGGACGCGAATGGGAGAATTTCAAAGCATTACATGTCTTTCAAATTGCTAACGATAGCCTTAAATCATTTAATGTTTCATTGCAAGACAAACGCATTGATGATTTATTAATCAGCAGTAATGAAAATCAACACGTGGTAATGACCGGACTTTATGGTGAAGGAAATCGCCAAGGAATCCAAGGAGTTTTTACGATGACCTTAGACTTAAAAAGCGATAGCATTACGGGATATAAATACGCCGCATTTAATCAAGAAATCCTAAAAGAATCAAGAACTGAACAGCAAATGAGTCGAATGGAGCGTCGCTGGGAACAACGGGATGAAGGGCCACAAATCTATTCATACAAGTTGCGTCAAATCCAAACCTTGGACGACGGTTCCCAAGTGGGATTCATGGAACAATATTACGAACGTAAATACACCAATTACGATACTAGAACAGGTATCACAACTGTAGTTTACTATTACTATTACATGGATATCGTAATCTTTAAATTGGATAAAAACGGGGCATTTTTGTGGGGAAAACGCCTTCCCAAAAATCAAATTTCAATGAATGATAACGGGCCATATAGTTCGTTCATTGCATGTAATAATAATCAAGAGGCCTATGTGATATTTAATGATAACAAACGGAATTACAACGAAGAAGGGGAATTTGATAGCACACCCAACACGATGAGTGGACTGAGTTTAAGTAACCGTAAAAACGTGGTGGCCTTAGCTAAAATAGATTTAAATACAGGTTCCATTGACCGTACTGCTTTTTTTAGCAAAAAAGAACTGTCCGCCATTGTTATTCCTAAGCAAATGCAAGTGGATTGGAAAAATAAAGAACTTTTAATGTATGCAATAAATCGTAACCGTGAAAAATTTGGAATCCTTTCGTTTAAGTAATATCCTATTCCTTTTGGTGTTATTACTATTCAGCTGTAAAACTGAATCTGATAAAAATCCTACGCTGACTGAATCCATAAAAGTATCTGTTCAAGACCCCCATTCCTATTCAAACATTCGAGAAATTCATACCAAACACCTGAGCTTAGACTTGGAAGTAAATTTTGACAACAAAACCTTATACGGGGTAGCACGACACCAGATGAGTATCTCCAAGGCAAAGACAGCAATTTTCGATATACACGGTGAAACCATCCAAAAAGTAACTGTAGGGAAGAAAGGGTCAGAAAAAGAAGCAGATTTTGTAATTGGAAAAATGGATGCTGATTCTATTCTTGGCCAGCCCTTGGTGGTTACCATCCCCAGCGGTACTGAATACATCAACATATATTATCAAACCACCGATCAATGTGATGCCTTGGAGTGGATAGAAGCAGAAAACACCGCATCAGGTGAATTTCCATATTTGTATTCTCAAGGACAAGCCATTTTAACCAGAACTTGGATTCCCATTCAAGACTCTCCTTCAAATCGATTTACATATGATGCCAATATCCAAGTTCCAAAGGGTATGATGGCACTAATGAGCGCCGAAAACCCAAAGAAAAAAAGTACAGATGGGAGTTATCACTTTGAAATGAAGCTACCTATCCCCTCCTATTTAATTGCATTAACTGTAGGAGATATTGGATACCGTGCCTTAGATAAACGGTGTGGTGTCTACGCGGAAGCCCCAATGCTTGAACGTGCAGTGAAAGAATTTCAGGATTTACCTCAAATGATGAAAGCCGCAGAGTCTTTATACGGACCTTATGCATGGGGACAATATGATGTGGTAGTTCAGCATCAATCGTTTCCGTTTGGTGGCATGGAAAACCCAATGCTCACGTTTATAAATCCCTCCATCGTTGCCGGAGACAGGAGTTTGGTTTCCGTTATTGCGCACGAACTTGCCCATTCATGGTCTGGCAACTTAGTCACCAACGAATCATGGAATGATTTCTGGCTTAATGAGGGATTTACCGTCTATATTGAGCACCGTATCATGGAAGAACTTTATGGAAAAGAACTATCAAACACGCTGTGTGAAATAGAACATTTCGAATTAAAGGAAGAACTAAAATCAATTGCCAGTTCCACACATCCCGAAGATTCAAGGTTATACTTATCGCTAAAAGGCAGAAACCCTGATGACGGAATGACGAGTGTTGCCTATGTGAAAGGGGCGTATTTTCTAAAAACCCTCGAAGCAATCGTTGGAAGAAAAAAAATGGATGAATTTGTTAAATCATATTTCGACCGATATAAATTCAAAACCATACGAACCGAGATTTTTCACACCTTCCTGAATAAGAATTTACTCTATCCAAACAATATAGAATTCAATACCGACGAATGGTTTTACCTGGAAGGCCTCCCTATGAATGCCATTACCATAAAATCAAAGCGCTTGGAATTAATGCGAGCGTATGCAGAACGAACGAACCGGGGAGAAGATATTTTTGCATCAGTAAAAAAAGTACGATGGGTAAAGATTAAGGGGAAGAAAAAAAAGCGTAAGGAAACTTTTACGCAACAATTAGATACAAAGGCGTTTATCACTCAAGAATGGCAAACGTACTTGCGGAATATTTCACTGTCCATTGATACTACAACACTGGATGAAATGGATCGATATACCAAGTTCAGTGAGGCAAACAATGAACTCAAGTTTGAGTGGTTTTTATTGAATATCAGAAAAGAAAATCGATCAATTCGTCCAAAATTAAAGGTCTTTCTTCTTGAAACTGGTCGTAGAAAATATATCTTACCGCTTTATCGTGCGTTAGCTGTTTATCCTACTGACAAAGATTGGGCGAGAAGCATCTTCAAGGAGGCACAAGGCGGATACCATTCGGTATCAAGAAATTCTATTTCAGAGGTATTTAAATAAACGTAATTAGTTGGCTACTTCGCTCATGTAGCGAATTCTTACTAAGCGCAATTCTTCCTCGGAATATAATCCGTCAAATTCATGGTATGCCTCTATGATATCATCCGATGAGGCCTGATTAAAGTAATCAAAGATCTCCTCTTGTTCAGTCGGATCAATCTTGCTGTCAATATAATAACTTAAATTCACGCGCGTCCCTGATGCAACAATGGACTCGATTTCCTCTAATATTTCATGGTAGTTCTTACCCTGTGATCTGGCAATGTCTTCAAGGGATAATTTACGGTCAATATTTTGAATTAACTGCACTTTCAATCCTGATTTATTCACCAAGGATTTCATAAAGAAATCTTGTGGACGGGCAATGTCATGTTCCTCTACATAAGCAGCAATTAATGCTACAAAAGGCTCTCCAAAGCGTTGTGCTTTACCCGAACCAACGCCTTGAACGTGGGTCAGTTCTTCCATGGTAATCGGATACTGCAAACACATGTCTTTGAGTGAGGGCTCTTGAAATACCACGAAGGGTGGAACACCCATTTGTTTAGCTACTGATTTTCTTAAATCTACTAATTGATCATACAACACCTCATCCAATACGGCACCTTTACCCGATTGTACAAACCCCTCTACATCATCAGTGTTTGAGAAATCATGTTCCTTGAGTAACATGAAGGACGTAGGTTGTTGGATAAAGGCTTTACCTTCTTCCGTTAATTTTAAGATTCCAAACGACTCCACATCTTTGGTTAGTAATCCACCAATAACCACTTGTCTTATTACCGCATTCCAAAAATGTTCATCACGATCTTTACCTGAACCAAAACCGGGCAAGGTTTGGTGCTTGAATGATTTAATTTCGGATGTAATCATTCCGGAAAGATAGGCGCAATAATGTCTTGCTTTGAACTGTTCTTCCAACTCGCGAACAGCGTTTAATAATTTCAACACCGATTCACTTCCTTCCCCTCGTTCCCTTGGATTTTTACAATTGTCGCACTGCTCGTTGCATTTCTTTTCATCAAAATTCTCCCCGAAATAATGAAGAATATACTTACGCCGGCATACGGATGTTTCTGCATACGAAACAATTTCATTCAACAATTGTCGGCCGATTTCTTGTTCCGTTATGGGTTTTCCGGCTAAAAACTTATCAAGCTTCTCAATATCCTTGTACGAGTAGAAGGCTAAACAAACACCAACACCTCCATCACGACCGGCTCTACCGGTTTCTTGATAGTAACTTTCTAGACTTTTCGGGATGTCGTGGTGAATCACATAACGCACATCTGGCTTATCGATACCCATACCAAAAGCAATCGTTGCAACGATAACACTGGCCTCTTCCATCAAAAATAAATCCTGATGTTTACCCCTGGTTTCCGCATCCAAGCCTGCGTGATATGGCAACGCTTGAATTCCATTTACCTGCAAAAGTTCTGCAATCTCTTCTACCTTCTTTCGACTTAAACAGTAAATTATTCCACTCTCATTCGCGTGGGACTTTACATATTTAATGATTTGTTTTTCAACCTCTCGTTTTGGACGAATTTCATAGAACAAATTATCACGATTAAACGATGCTTTATACACCGTTGCATCTAACATATTTAAATTCTTCTGTATATCCAATTGTACCTTTGGAGTGGCGGTTGCTGTCAAGGCAATGATTGGAACGTTCGATATTTTCTCAAAAATCTCTCTTAGTCGGCGATATTCTGGACGGAAATCGTGGCCCCATTCCGAAATACAATGCGCTTCATCAATAGCGAAAAAGGATATATTTACGCTTGATAAAAAATCAATATTCTCTCGCTTGGTAAGTGATTCAGGAGCCACATATAGCATTTTCGTAACACCAGAAACAATGTCTTTTTTAACTTGAGCAATTTCATTTTTAGATAATGAAGAATTCATGAAGTGCGCAACACTTCCGTTATCGCTTACATAGCGAATTGCGTCTACTTGATTCTTCATTAGCGCAATCAATGGGGAAACAATGATTGCTGTTCCTTCCATAAGTAAGGCCGGCAATTGATAACACATGGATTTACCTCCACCGGTTGGCATAATAACGAAGGTATTGTTACCGTCAAGAATATTAGTAATAATGGCTTCTTGTTCTCCTTTAAAAGAAGAAAAACCAAAATAGTGTTGAAGCGCTTGCTGTATATCCATTCGCTGTTCAGTGTCTATTTGCGTAGTAGCCAACATGTACGTTTTATTCGATTTTTTCAAAGTGTAAAAATGACACTTTCTAATTGTTACTCAAAGTTAAGAACTAACAATCAAAAAACAACTTGGTTTAGCGAATTTTAAGAAATATTTTTTTAACCTTGGATTAACTAGGCCTATCCATTGTAGGCAACCACATTTTTTACTTCAGGCAGGTGTTGTTTCAATAAAGTTTCTATACCTCCTTTTAACGTTGCTGTGGACGAGGGGCATCCAGAACAAGATCCCTTCAAAATTAAATTTACTACCCCTTCCTTGAATCCTACATAATCAATCGCTCCCCCATCATTTTCCACGGCTGGACGAACATATTGATCCAATAAGGCTAAAATAGGTTCATCAAACTCGCTCGGTTCTGCAATTTCAGGACGTTCAGTAGCCGCTTTTTTCTCTGCCGCTACGGGCATTTGTATTAAGACTTCCTTTCCTTCTGCGATAAAATCACGAATAAATTCTCTCAATTCCATGGTTATAAAATCCCATGGAACATTATCTGTTTTAGTCACCGTAACAAAATTAGCAGCAATAAAGACCGCTTTTACAAACGGAAAATTAAATAAGGCTTCCGCCAATGGAGAATATCCTACCGCATCTTGACGCTTTATAAATTCAACAGAATCTCCAGAAGCTAATAAATACTTGTTCGCCACAAACTTCATCGTGGTGGGGTTCGGAGTCATTTCAGCATATACGGATACAGGAACATTCATGGTAAATAGTTTTGACAAAATTACGGACAATTGCCTAATACCCCGAGACTGAAAGCTGAAAATATGCACATGGCTTTTTTACCCGACTTTCCTCAAAGGTAGGATATCCCAAGGCATTCAACATGGGATACGACACTGCTTTTGAAACTTTTCTGCGATGCCAAATTGCTGAATGGGCCAATTGATTCTGCATCACATGCCTAACTTGCTCCGCATCGATACCCACATCGATACCGATATTTTGGCTACCAACAGCATAACGAACTCCACCATACAAAATGCCATGAGCGGTTCTACCGTAGGGATTTGACGATAAATCCTTATAGTAGTTTGTTTTACCTTGGTGCCTGAATTCTTTAACTGGAAGTCCACTGACCTCCCCCGTCCAAAGGCGTAATCCTACATGACCTGACCAAAGTGCTTCCCGGTAACGATAACACAGCATTGCGGTTCGAAAACGGTCCTTTCCTTGTCCTGCAAAAAAATCATTTTCCAACATCAGCGAATGCCGCTTCAACTCGACTTTAACGGCGCCCGACTGTTGACTGGTTCTTGCATTGTCAACATACACGATATAGGCATATCCCACCGAATTTTCACGAGAAAAGTAATTGTTCAAGGCACCCAACTCCATATCGCGTACGGACGTATTCTTACCCAAAAGCAGCGAAGTGCCGATATACGTTTTAGATTCCAGAAAGTGCGCGCGTTCACCTAAATCCTTCACTCGATAAGACACATCGCTCCCTAGCGTTAAAAGAAATGAACCATATTCAAGTCCGGCATGTGCACCGATCCCATAAAAATGCTGGTGACTTCCAATGCTTGCGGATAAGCGTATACCTAGCAAAACGGTTTGTGAAAAACCGATAAAATGTATACCCAAGATAAGAAGAAATACAATGCGTTTCGAACACATTATTTTCCTTTAAGCTCCATGGCTTTCAAGGTATTCAACATCAGTGAAGCAATGGTCATAGGCCCAACGCCACCCGGAACCGGAGAAATCATGCTGCATTTGGACGATACATTCTTGAAATCCACATCACCCGCTAAACGCCACCCTTTGGGTGAACTCGTATCGATTAAACGGGTTGTACCAACATCAATTACTACCGCACCTTCTTTGACCATATCTGCCGTAACGAATTCTGGTTGACCCACTGCGGCAATTAGAATATCTGCATTGCGACAAACCTCAGCAAGATTTTCGGTTTTAGAATGCGCCAAGGTTACGGTACAATTGCCTGGGTTGCTATTTCTACCTAACATAATAGAAAGCGGCATCCCAACAATGTTACTTCGACCAATGATTACACAATTTTTTCCTTCAGTAACAATTCTTTTTCGTTTAATGAGCTCTAAAATCCCAGCCGGAGTTGCCGGTAAAAATCCCGGTAAATTAACCACCATGTTACCTAAATTCCTTGGGTGAAATCCGTCTACATCCTTCATCGGATCGATAGCTTGCGTAATTTTTAATTCATCAATGTGCGCTGGCAACGGAAGTTGAACGATGAATCCATCGATGCTTTTGTCCTCATTTAATGATTGTACCTTTGCCAATAAAATCTCTTCGGGAACCGTATCGTCATAGCGAATTAAGGTACTCTCAAAACCAATCTCCTCACAGGCTTTTACTTTATTTTTGACATAGGTCATGGAAGCCCCATCGGTACCCACCAAAACTGCCGCTAAATGCGGTATTTTTTTGCCCTCCGCCTTTCGTTGGAGCACTGCATCACGCAATTCTAATTTTACTTCTTGAGCAATTGCTTTACCATCAATGATTTCCATGTGGCAAAGTTAACTATAAAAGTGCAGACCTTGAACATTTGCTTTTCAACCATGTTCTGTATCTTTGTGAAAAACTTATATTCATGAAACATTTTGTCATTTTGCTCTTGTTTATACCCTTATTAAGCAATGCCCAAGTAGCTTATCACGGCTCAGAACTTGGTGTTGAATTCTATGCGGGGGCATCGAATCTCGGGGGTTCCGTTGGAGGTGATTTTAAATATGCTGCGATACTTAATGAAAATTGGGCGGTAGGACCTTCATTCAGATTACAGCGTACCTGGTCAAATAATTTGGGGCAAAAAGCGGGTTATTCCGTTTATGGCGGTGGAGTTTATGCCCATTACCGCATTAAAAATACGCTATTTCTTGGAGGGGAATATGAGTTATTAAAAAGTCCATTTAACTTTATTTTCTTCAACTATTCGAATAAGCAATGGGCCTCTACCCTGTTTTTAGGCGGTGGATTTTCAAGAGATTTCAATCACAAAATAAGAGTTAATGGCGGGATTTTTTACGACCTTATCAATGCGGAAAACAGCCCGTTCCGTTCCAGTTATTCCGTACGCATTAAAAATGAAATGGGACAAGTAGTTCGAATCTTACCCATGATTTATCGCATCACATTTTTCTTTCCCCTGGGAGGTAATAAAGAATGAAAATTGGTATTGTACTATATCCTACCTTCGGTGGAAGTGGCGTAGTGGCTACAGAACTTGGTAAAGCCTTAGCGTTAAAAGGGCACCAAATTCATTTTATTACCTATTCTCAACCCGTTCGTTTAGGTCGGTTTCAAGAAAATATTTTTTATCATGAGGTTGCAGTTTCGGACTATCCCTTGTTTGAGTTCCAACCTTACGAAACCACCTTGGCCTCGAAAATTTACGATGTTGCTAAACATGAAGGGCTAGATATCCTGCATGTCCACTATGCAATTCCACATGCTTCGGCGGCGTTTATGGCACAGAAAATCTTGGCGACAGAAGGAATTCATATCCCTTTTGTGACTACGCTGCATGGCACCGACATTACCTTGGTTGGAAAAGACCCTTCGTTCGTTCCTGTTGTTCAATTCTGCATCAATGCCTCCAATGCGGTAACTGCTGTATCCGAAAGCCTTGAAGCAGACACGCTTTCTCACTTCAATATTACCAAAGAAATTCAGGTAGTTCCAAATTTCATTACTGCAGATGAGGAACTACCGGAGGCACATCCAGAACGTCGAGGTGCTTATGCCCTACCCAACGAACCCATCTTGTGTCACATTTCGAACTTCCGAAAAGTTAAACGTGTTGAGGATGTTATACGTATTTTCGAAAAAGTAAATCAAGTGATTCCATCTAAACTGTTAATGGTTGGCGATGGACCGGATCGCTATGCGTGCGAACAACTTTGTAGGTCGCTCGGCTTGTGTAATCGGATCATTTACCTTGGTAAATTACGTGAAACACGTCAGGTGCTTGAATTAGCAGATGTTTTCATTTTGCCCTCAGAAAGTGAGAGTTTCGGTTTGGCGGCCTTAGAAGCTATGGCCGTTGGAGTACCCGTTATTTCAAGTAACACCGGCGGAATTCCTGAGGTTAACATTCACGGGTATTCGGGCTTTTTATCCGAAGTGGGTTCCGTTGAAGAAATGGCAACCAATACCCTTAAACTACTGGATCCTAACCAAAAACTACGCTATCGAAAGCAAGCACTTGAGCAAGCCAAAGCATTTAGTATTGAACACATAGTGCCCAAATACGAAGAAATTTATCTTACTTTAGTTTCAAAGAAGCAATCATGAATATAGGAGTTTTGCTTTCTGGCAATGGCGTATACGACGGCGCTGAAATTCAAGAAGCCGTGCTTACCTTATTGGCCATCGATGAAATGGGCTGGAAGGCAACATGTATTTCGATTGACAAACCTCAGTATCATGTAATAAATCACCTTACCGGTGAGGTCATGGATGAATCGAGAAACATGCGCGTTGAAGCGGCTCGAATTGCACGTGGAGCGGTTACCCCCATTGATGCAATTAGTCCGTCAGACTTGGACGCCCTGGTGATTCCCGGCGGATTTGGCAGTGCTAAAAATTTTACAACGTGGGCTTTTGACGGCCCTGCAGGGACCATATTACCGGAGGTGAAATTATTGTTGGTAAACATGGTTAATGTAGGAAAACCAATCGTAGCGTTATGTGTAAGTCCGGTAGTAGTAGCAAAAGCTTTTGAAGGATCTTCAATACACCCAAGTTTGAGTTTAGGAAGTGCTACTGAACCTTCACCGTATGACATCATTAGCTTCAATGCAGGATTAGAACAAACCGGAGCCGTAGCTACCGAGCGCACCATTCGTGAAGTACTTATTGATCCAGCGAATCGAATCATTTGTGCCCCATGCTATATGATGGAAGCACGAATCACAGAAATTCACGCCAACATTAAGCAAGCGTTGAACGCGTTAAAAGAGCTATTTTGAGTATCAATCCAGAGAAATATAACGAATGGGCAGCCCATCGCAAAGCGCATAGCGAAGGATTAACAGCCACGCAGCTCTTTCCGAAATTAAGAACGGGTGACCGAGGTGCACTTGCCTCCGCTATTACCTTGATTGAAAGCACCAATCCGAACCATCGAACAGAAGCCAATGCCTTAATTACCTTATGTCTGCCGCACAGTGGAAACGCTTGGCGCATAGGCATTACCGGGGTACCTGGCGTTGGAAAAAGCACCTTCATTGAGGCAATCGGACATGAACTATTAAACGAAGGACACCGGCTTGCCGTAATGGCCATTGACCCCAGTTCGAGCATTAGTGGCGGTAGTATACTCGGCGACAAAACCCGCATGGAATCCTTGTCCATGCGCGAAGATGTGTTTATACGTCCAACGGCGACGGGTAAAACGCTGGGGGGCGTGGCACAGCATACCCGTGAAACCATCATTTTATGCGAAGCCGCAGGCTATGATGTCATATTCATAGAAACAGTAGGTGTTGGACAAAGTGAAACGGTTGTGCATTCCATGGTTGATTTTTTCTTGTTGTTGATGCTTTCTGGTGCGGGCGACGAGTTACAAGGAATCAAGCGCGGGATTATGGAAATGGCGGATGGCCTATTAATTACCAAAGCAGACCAAGGGAACGAAGAAGCGGCGAAGCATGCAAAGCGCACCTATCAAAATGCATTGCATTTATTTACGGCAAAAGAAAGCGGTTGGATTCCGAAGGTGGAATGTATATCGAGCCTGGAAAAAACCGCGTTGAATCATCCTTTAAGCTGGTGGAAATCCTATTTTGAAGAATGCACAAGATCCGGGTATTTAATGCATAAACGAAAAGCCCAAGATTTGCGATTTTTTGAAGAAAGCTTTCAGCAGCTACTTAGTCAATTTATAACGAATAATAAGCAGATTAATCAAGGGTATAAAGACTTACAATCCCAGGTACTCGAAGGGAAATGTTCACCCTATGAAGCTGCTGATCACTTATTACAATTAATTACTTCATCGCATGGAAACCTTTAAAATAAAGGGTGAATACATCGAACTCATTGCCTTATTGAAAGCCACGGGCATTGCAGAAACGGGCGGACACGCCAAGTACTTAGTGGATGAAGGCGAAGTAACGCGTAACGGGGAAACAGAAACCAGAAAACGCGCCAAACTGATACCAGGAGATGTAATCCGCGTATTTGACCATGAAATAACTATAGCATAAGAAGGATCTTTGTTACGGCATTGCTGGGGCTCATTGCTTTGCATAGCAGTAACCTATTGGGACAAGCAAAAACTCCTAACACGACATCGTGCAAATACATCCCGAACAACATCAGTATACGTTGTGACGACTACAACAAGGATTTCACCTTAGAAATAAGTAGCATTAGTGAATGCCGCATTCAAAAAATGGAAGTATTCACGAGGTGGGGAAATACCCTGTTTTCAACGGAGGCTCCACCGTGGGAATGGTATGCGGGAAAGAGGCCGCAGGGACTTACAATGTAGTGGTTACATATTCAGAAGAAGCTGGAGAAACAAAAACAAGCACGCAGTCGGTTTATTTGATTAAGTGAAGCAAATTGAACACTGAATAAGTCAGTATACTGTCCAATATGTTCAATTTCATTGCGTTAGGGAGCCTATAAAAATAGTTTATGGAATTGGAACACATCAAAAACAGCATCCTTGAAATTAGAGGTTTCAAAGTAATTCTCGATTTTGAACTCGCAAAAATGTATCAAGTTGAAACAAAATATCTCAAAAGAACCGTAAAAAACAACCTAAAGAGATTCCCTTCAGATTTCATGTTTGAGTTAAGTGAAGTCGAGTGGCAAAACTTGAGGTGCAAATTTAGCACCTCAAGTTGGGGAGGACAACGATACGCTCCTTTTGCATTTACCGAACAAGGAATTGCCATGTTAAGTGGATTATTGAATTCTGATATTGCCATTGAAATGAACATTGCCATCATGCGCGCATTCGTGATGATGCGGCAATGGGCCTTGAACCATCAAGAATTGAGTGAGAAACTCACCGCACTGGAACAACAATACGGTGAAAAATTCAAGGACATCGAACAAGTCTTGAACTACCTCATTCGGAAAGATCAAAAGACCATACAGCAAGCCACGCGAAAGGAAATTGGGTTTAAAAAATGACCATATGACTAATGACGCACATTTAGAGCACTTTAAGCATTATTTGATATCCCAACGGTATAGTCCTAACACCATCAAAACCTACACGGACGCCTTAGCGGTATTTTTTCAATTTCATAATAACCAGGATCCAAAACAACTGGGAATTGCTGATATCACACACTTCAACACGGGTTACATCGTCAAAAA
>JBJTWL010000040.1:0-7001 GCA_046081745.1 Flavobacteriales bacterium
CCGTATAAAAAATCAGCGCGTATTGTCGGTGAAGTATTAGGTAAGTATCACCCGCATGGTGATAGTTCCGTTTACGACACCATGGTTCGTATGGCGCAGGAATGGTCTTTACGTTATCCCTTAGTAGATGGACAAGGTAACTTTGGTAGTGTAGATGGTGATTCACCAGCAGCTATGCGTTACACGGAAGCAAGATTCAAGAAGATTGCGGAAGAAATGCTTGAGGATCTTGATAAAGAAACCGTCGATTTTAAACCAAATTTTGATGATAGCTTAGAAGAGCCAACTGTTTTACCTACTAAAATTCCAAACCTCTTAGTAAATGGTGCATCTGGAATTGCGGTGGGTATGGCTACAAATATGGCTCCACACAATCTATCAGAAGTAATTGATGGAATTGTTGCCGTAATTGACGATCCATCGTTGCCTTCTGAAGAATTATTACAACACGTTAAAGCACCTGATTTTCCAACTGGAGGAATCATTTATGGATATGAAGGGGTTCGCGATGCCTTATTAATGGGTCGAGGACGAATCGTGATGCGCGGTAAAGCGGAAATCGAGGAGGTTCAAGGACGTGAACAAATCATTATTACCGAGATTCCTTATCAAGTGAACAAGGCGGAAATGATTAAAAAAATCGCCGAGTTAGTTAACGATAAAAAGATTGAAGGGATTTCTGATTTACGCGATGAGTCAGACCGTAACGGAATGCGCGTAGTGGTGGAAATTAAGCGGGATGCCATTGCAAATGTGGTATTAAACAAATTATACAAGTTTTCATCACTACAAACCTCATTTTCAGTTAATAACATCTGTTTAGTAGACGGCAGACCGCGCCTATTAAACTTGCGTGAGATCATTGACCAGTTTATTTTGTTCCGTCACGACGTGGTGGTTCGAAGAACGCGATATGAACTCAGAAAAGCGGAAGAGCGCGCGCACATCTTAGAAGGATTGATCATTGCGTCCGACAACATTGATGAAGTGATTGAAATCATCAAAACATCCGACAGTCCGGATCATGCACGGGAACGTCTATCCGATCGATTTGGATTAAGTGAAATACAAACGCGTGCGATTGTTGACATGCGCTTACGTCAGTTAACGGGCCTAGAACAAGACAAGCTTCGCAGTGAGTATGAAGAGTTAATGAAGTTAATTGCAGATTTAAAAGATATTTTAGATCGCGAAGAGCGCAGAATGCAAATCATCAAAGACGAATTGCTTGAAGTTAAAGCAAAATACGGCGATGTTCGTCGTTCGTCCATTGAATATGCGGCATCAGAAATGCGCATGGAAGATTTAATTGCCGATGAAGAAGTAGTCGTTACGATTTCACATGCAGGGTACGTTAAGCGCACTAACCTGAATGAATACAAGGTTCAGAATCGAGGCGGGATGGGATCAAAAGGGTCCACTACCCGCGACAAAGATTTCTTAGAGCATTTGTTTGTAGCTACCAACCATAATTACTTATTGATTTTTACAGAAAAAGGACGCTGCTTCTGGATGCGCGTGTACGAAATTCCGGAAGGAAATAAATTATCAAAAGGAAGAGCGATTCAAAACTTGATAAATATCCCTCAGGACGACAAAGTTAAAGCGTATGTAAAAGTTCAGGATCTAACAGACAAAGAATACATCAACAACAATTTCATTATCATGTGTTCGAAGGAAGGGGTAATTAAGAAAACCTCATTGGAGGCATATTCCCGTCCGCGAACCAATGGAATTAACGCCATTACCATTCGTGAAGGCGATGAATTGTTGGAAGCAAAATTAACTAACGGAGCCAACGAGATTGTTTTGGCAACCTCTTCCGGCCGAGCGATTCGATTCAATGAATCTACGGTACGTCCAATGGGTAGAAATGCTTCTGGAGTGCGTGGTGTAACGTTATCAGGTGGTTCAGACGAAGTCATTGGAATGATTTGCGTAGAAGACGTTTTCTCAACTATTTTAGTGGTGTCTGAAAAAGGATTTGGTAAACGAACCTTCTTGAACGACCCAGAGGATAAAGAACCAGTATATCGCATTACCAACCGTGGTGGTAAAGGAGTTAAGACCTTAAATATCACTGAAAAAACGGGTAAATTACTTTCAATTCAAAACGTATTCGACGAAGATGATTTAATGATCATCACCAAGTCAGGAGTTACCATCAGAATGCACGTGGACACCATTCGCACCATGGGTAGAGCGGCTCAAGGTGTTAAGTTAATTAACTTAAAAGGAAACGCCGAAATCGCTGCCATTGCACGTGTTCCGCGCAGTGAAGACGAGGATGAAGACGAAGAAGTGATCGATGCGGACAACAATGGCGATGTGTTGAGCAACGATGGTATGAATGTTGATGAACAGGATGCCGATTCTACGGATGAACTAACCGATAACGAATAATAATCTTATGAAAAAAATCAATTTACTGGTTGCTTTACTATTTGTTGGAGCTTCCTTATTTGCTCAAAAGTCAAGCATTACAGACGCAGCACTTAAGTATAAAAAATACAACCCCATGGGCAGCATGGAGGAAAATAAAAAAGCGCTATCAGGTGCAAAAGCGGACATCGATTTGGCGGCGGTAAACACTGAAACAGCCAACGATCCGTACATGCATCGTTATCGCGGAATTATTTATTTTGGTTTAATGGAATTAGCGACCATGGAAGCGGCTATGTCAGGTGCACAACCCGACGAAAATGTGATCAAGGATTATGACGCCAAAATAAAGGAGAGCTTTAACGCGGTATTAAATCATGCAAAGGCTAAAGAAGATAAAAAAGCAGTGCTCGAATTTGTTAACGCAAAATCTCAATTTGTCTTCGATTTCGGACTAGAAAGTTTCAATGCTAAAAATTATGAGCAAGCTACCATGATGTTTATTAGCGCATATCAAATTTCAAAATACATCAATATTGAGAATGAAGAGGCTAAAGGAAATACCATGTTGAGTTTTGTTCGGGCAACCGACACCTTGATTAAGCAGAAGAAACTTGACGATGCAAGCAAGCTTGGTGACTTAGTATATACGAGTGTTCCAAAGAACATTGAAATATTAATTTCACTGATTAATATTAATCTCCAAAAGAATGACATTGTCACTACAGAAAAATATTTGAACGAAGCGACATCAATGGATACAACCAATAAATCGTTGTATGTTGTGTTAGGTACTTCATTAATGGAGTTAAAACAAGCAGAGAAGGCCGAGCAAGCTTTTTTGAAGGCATTAAAAATTGATCCATTTTACGCCGATGCAGTATATCAGTATTGCACCTTTATGTTTAATTGGTCTCGAGATCTTTCAAACGCTGCCTCTGACCTAAATCCAAAAGATCCAAATATTCCAAAGATGCAAAAAGAGGCCCTGGATATAATGAATCGAATTCCGATGTACATGGATCCATATCTAGAAAAGAATCCAAGCGATAAAACGGCCCTAGAAATTGGCTGGAAAGTTTACTACATGCTAGAGGACGAAACCAAATCGGCCGATCTTAAGAAACGATGGGAAGCCATTAAATAAGAAATAGCCTCGCTGATGCGGGGCTTTTTTATGACCACCTATCCTTTGAGTCGTATTAAATTTGTATTTTTGAACTATGTCATTTGTGCATCCAGGGTATTTGTGGTTTCTAAGCCTGCTTGCCATTCCCATTATTCTTCATCTTTTTCATTTCAGACGTTTTAAACGCATTTATTTCCCTTCCCTGAAATATCTTAAAGAACAAGAACAGGAAAAGAAATCCGTTAAAAAGCTAAAGCGATTACTCATCCTATTCGCTCGAATCTTGGCATTTACCTGCATCATTATTGCCTTTGCACAACCCTTTTTCGATCAAGCGGAAAACACCACCAGTGGAATTCCGATTACCGCTATCTATATTGACAACTCATTATCCATGAGCGCTAAAGGTACCGAAGGAGAATTATTATCTGAGGCACGGGAAATCGCAAAGAAAATCATTACTAAAAGCGCTGGAAACACACGGTTCTTTATTACGACCAACGAATTTTCAGGCATCGAACGTAAATTACATGCTAAAGCGACCGCTGTAGAAGTAATTGACAACATAGTACTTAACAAAACACCTCGACCTTTAGACCAAGTGGTTGAATGGCAAAATGAATATTTAAATCGATATCACCGGGAAGTCGCTCGAATTTCAAAAGTTAACCGAGTTCTCTTATCCGACTTTCAAAAAAGTACTGGCAATCTATCCACGTATAAACAAGGTAAAACGGTTTGGAGGGAGCAATCGTTTCTTATTCAATGTCTTCCTCAAAAAACCGATAACATTTACGTGGATTCGATTTGGATGGATAACCCCGTACACAAACCCGGGCAATCCTGTAAAGTAAATTTTCGCATTAAAAATGTAGGCGATCAAGAAGCCACAAATATTCCTATAACAGTCCTGTTTGATGGAAAAACCCGCATGACGAATATATCCGTTAATCCAAAGAGTAGCGCTACCAGTTACATGTTTTTCACACCTACTTCACCAGGGTATATCGAAGGGAAAATCAGTGTGGCTGACCAAAACATAACCTTTGATGACGACTTTTATTTCACCAACGAAATTTCGAAAGCCGGAAATATTGTCATTATTAATGGGCTCAACAGTGAACAAAGCACAGAAAAAGTTTTTTTAACAGAGCCGTTTTATTCGGTTCAAACGTGTGATGAATTCTCGTTCAACAAACGTATATTGACCGAAGCCGATTTGTTAATCTTGAATGGCATTAATGAACTCCCATCTGGTTTAATTGCTGATGTTTCCTCATTTATGGCTCAAGGAGGAAGTGTTTTTTGTATTCCGGGCGATAATATTCAACAGACCGATTACACGCAATTATTGAAAACTGTTGGGCTATCTGGTTACACGGGTAAAGTCACAACAGGCAATCAACTGTCCGAAATTTCCTATTCCAGTAATTTCTTTGACGGGATGTTTGACAAGCAACAAACCTCGCTGAATTTACCTTTATTAAAGAGTGTATATGCCCTTAGAAATTACCGTCAAGCCAATGCCGAAGTTTTACTCAAATTAAGAAACCAATTGCCGTTACTGCTTGCAATAAAACAAAAAGGCATATTTTACCTGTTAAATACCGACCTGAGCAAAACCAACGGTGGATTTACGGCCAACGCCTTATTCCCTTCTCTTTTATTGCGAAGTGCTGAGTTAAGCCTACGTTCCCTGCCCCTTTATTTCACCATCGGATCAGCTGGGGTTCTTGAAATTCAAAGTAATTCTAATCAAGAAGAACCATTAAGCTTGCAATCAAAAAACAACTCGTTTATTCCTAGACAAATGAACATGGACGGTTTAATTCGATTACAACTGAATCAACCAGAACTAAACGAACGAATTAGTGAAGGATTTTACACCTTAAAATCGAGAGAAGACCTTGGCCAAGTTGCATTCAACTTGAATAGAAGCGAATCCCAGACGGTATTACTTAATATTGATGACCTTGAAAATCAATTTAAAAACGCAGGCTTTACGGGTGTAAAGGCACAAACTATGAATACGGGTAATTCGGCTTTTCAATTGAATACGGAAAAACCTAATTCATTTTGGCGTACTTTTGTTTTGTTGGCCATGCTTTGCTTATTGGTTGAAATGGCCCTATTAAAATTCTGGAAATAATGAAGGTTCTTTTAAAATCTGCACGAATAACGGATGTTGAATCACCACACAACAACACGAACAAAGACATTCTCATTACGAATGGACTTATCGAGAATATTGCTACCTCAATTTCCGACCCAGACGCAATAATACTGAGCGTACCTGAATTACATGTATCTCAAGGATGGGTTGACTTAAAGGCCGCTTTCTTTGATCCAGGCTTTGAAGAACGCGGTGGACTGGCCCAAGGTCTTGACGATGCCGCTCTTGGTGGATTCACCCATGTTGGTGCATTACCCTCTGATAATCCATCAACAGACACCAAACTTGCAGTAGAATACAAACGTCGAATGGCGGATGGCCATTGCGTTCAATTACATCCAATCGGAGCTATCACCAAACAACAAAAAGGGAAAGAATTAGCAGCGTTATTTGAGATGTTTCAAGCCGGCGCCCTTTGGTTTTCTGACGATCAACACCCCATCAACGAAGGTATTTTAACGCGTGCTTTGTTGTATACCCGGGATTTTGGCGGGCACATCATATTTACCCCTCGGTCCACGAATTTTGCACTAGACGCCCAAGTACATGAAGGAATGGGCTCTACTCGAACCGGTCTCAAAGGTGATCCTGCCTTAGACGAACGATTACAAATCATAAAAGCCATTGAGATTGCTGCCTACACCAACAGTTCGCTGCACATAACGGGCATCTCTTCAAAAGATTCCATTGCGCCAATTCAACAAGCGAAGGCCAATGGCCTAGCCATTACATGCGATGTTAACCTAATGAACTTATGCTTTACGGAACATGAGATTTTAGATTTTGATACACGTTTCAAAGTGCTTCCGGTACTTCGTGCTGACGACGATCGCCTCGCATTAATCCAGGCCATATCACAAGGAGTAATTGATGGAATCGTTACAGATCACCGCCCTTATGTGTTAGATGACAAGCAAGTCGCTTTCGATGAGGCCGCTTTTGGAGCTCCTCAACTCCTAACAGCTTATTCAGCACTGTTAAATCATACTGGAATATCAAGTGATACCCTAATTGAACACCTTTCCATTAAAAATCGAAAATTATTCGGTATTGCCTCTAATCCAATACAAACAGGTTCGATGGCAGACTTGACCTGTTACACACCAACCATTTCTTGGGAACTGGATGAAAGCGCTCGAGAAAAAGCATGCAATCCATTTGTTGGCAAACCATTAACTGGCAGAGCCATTGGCGTGATTAATAACGGTATTGTAATGCTTAACCAACCCGATTATGTCGGCTAAGTCATTCATATCGCAATTCCTAAAAAAAGGAAATAAAGTAGGTGCAGTAGCACCTAGCTCAAGGTTTTTGGCC
>JBJTWL010000041.1:0-7335 GCA_046081745.1 Flavobacteriales bacterium
CCAATAAAACCCGTTTGATCAAACAAGGTTTTCCAGGTCGTAATTGGATCGATTTTTTGCGTGTTTGTTCCAAGTAATTGCAATGCGGCTATGGCTAAGGCAGCATTCTTGCGCTGATAGGCAGGCAATGCATTGGTAGGGTCAGCGATACTTGCCGTACTCACAGTAAAGGGCGATTCAAGGGTCTTGGCTTTATTTCGAAATATAGCTAAGAGTTCCTCGCGTTCTTCACCACACACCACAGGAACGTTTGGTTTTATGATGCCCGCTTTTTCTCCTGCGATTTCAGCTAACGTATTTCCTAAGAAGGCTTGATGGTCATAACCAATGTTGGTAATTACGGCAAGTAGGGGAGTTACTATATTCGTCGCATCCAACCTGCCGCCCATGCCTGTTTCAAGTACCACATAGTCACAGCCCTCGCGATAAAAATGTACCAAAGCCATCGCTAAGGTAATTTCGAAAAACGACAGATCCAGTTTTGTTTCTTTGGCTTGATTACAAAAACGAATTACTTCAGCTTCGCTGATTGGACGGCCATTAACTCGAATTCGTTCGCGAAAATCAACCAAGTGTGGAGAGGTAAATAAACCTACTCGATACCCGGACTGCTGAAGAAAACTAGTAATGAAAGCGCACGTTGACCCTTTACCGTTTGTACCCGCAACATGTATAAACCTAAGCTCCTTTTCAGGATTCCCAACCTGCGTTAATATAGCCTGCGTATTTTTAAGACCTGGCTTGTATGCACGGGCTCCTTGATGTTGATAGGAGGGGAACTGACTAAAAAGCCATGCGGTACATTCCGAATACTTATTGAGCATTCACTTTAACAGTGAGATAACAGTAAGCGGGACGACCTTCAGGGTCCTTCTTGTATTTGACTTGTCGAATAACTTGTCGAATGACGTCGTTGATAATGGTTTGGTCTGTGGTTGTAGTTTTACTTTTAATACACACTGCAGTGGAAACTGCTCCATCCCCGCTTACGGTTAATTTCAAGTGAATTTTCAAGTCAACATCCGTATTATATTTTGGAAGAATTGGGTCATTTATACGAATTCTGGATTTCCCATCGCCAAACCCATCTCCTTCACCGTCACCATCCCCTCCGGTGCCTTTTCCATTCCCATCAAAGGGGCCATTGCCACCTCCGTGACCTCCGCCGTTACCGCCATCACCAAACGGGTTATTGCCTCTATTTGGAGCGCTTGAAGGATTGGTTGGATTGTTACCGTTTGTGTGGTTTGAATTTCCATTTTGTATGGGCTCATTTCCACGATCTGTTATCGTGCGTTCTGTTTGTTCCATGGGATCTGTTCGCTCATCCATGGCGGGCGTTCCTCCTCCTTTAGCTGAGCCTCCGTCTGAAATGAACAGTTCCTCCAATGGAATTTCATCCAAAATCTCGTCTTGGACGATTAAGTGGTTTGCGAGCGGTGGATCAGAAGGTTTTAATTTAGAAAGAAAAAGAAATGAAAATAAACATAAGGCTAAAATACTTCCGCTTGAAAGGATGGCACTCAGTCTTTTTTCCTTTGGAAGACTATCTATATTCCAGTAAAGTGTAGCTGCATTCGTTGTCATGATAATGTATATCGTTTTTTTTCTATAAAAGTTACATCATTAGGAGCATAAAAAAATACCCCAATAAATACCCAAATAATGCCAACGGGGCAATTCGTTTCAAGTACCAACTAAAACTAATTTTTTCAAGCCCCATGGCTACCACTCCGGCTGCAGATCCAATAATGAGGATGGAGCCCCCTGTGCCAGCCGTGTAAGCCAATAAATGCCACGTTTCATGATCCATTGGATAGGAAAACATTCCCATCGCTCCAGCTACGAGCGGCACGTTGTCAATGACAGCCGAGGCCAAACCAAGAATCCCCATAAAGAGTT
Source organism: Flavobacteriales bacterium (assembly GCA_046081745.1). Taxonomy (GTDB): domain Bacteria; phylum Bacteroidota; class Bacteroidia; order Flavobacteriales_D; family Crocinitomicaceae; genus UBA952. The sequence continues at coordinate 1,903 of JBJTWL010000041.1, forward strand.
GCGTGGAAATCCCTGCATGTTGCACGCTTTGACCTAAATTGAATATAAACCCAATGGATTCCAATGCGGCAACGGTGAGCAATATTCCAAGGAAAAATAAGATGGTAGGTAACTCTACCTTTTGAAGCGATTTCATGGTTGGACTTTGCGGCGATAGGTCGGATTCAAACTCCGTCATTTTGAAATTACGCTTGGTTTTTATTTCCGCATATAGGGCGAACAAGCAGAGTGCCAGCAGCATGCCCATGTACGGAGGAAGATGAAACAATGATTTAAGTAGTGGAACTAATAAGAACAACGCAAGACCAAGCAACAACTCGGTTCTTCCCTCCTTCGACTCCATGGAGATCCTTTGACTTGTGTTTCCTCTAAACGTGGGTAAGTAGCGAGCGATAATAAGAGGCGTTAGAATACTCAATAAGGAGGGGATAAACGTACAAGAAATGAGTGGGGTGGTACTGACTTTATGCCCTATCCACAGCATGGTCGTGGTCACATCTCCAATCGGCGACCATGCGCCACCTGCGTTTGCAGCCATAACAATAAAACCAGCATACCAAAGGCGGTCTTTCGGTGAATCGATAATTTTTCGGTAAATAGCGATCATCACGAGGGTAGCGGTGAGGTTATCAATAACAGCGGAAAGAAAAAAGGCAAAGGTGCAAAGGAGTACGAGTAAGTTCCATTTCTTTTTCGCTTTAAATAAAACGTGTACTGCATCGAACCCTTTAAAATGATCAATCAATTCAACCAAGGTCATTGCCCCAATTAAAAAAACTACAATTTCTGCCGTTTTACTTAAATGATGCTGTAGTGCGGTATTAATGAGTTCAGTTTTTTCTGTGCTACTACCTACAAAATCAGGAACGAATCCCAACTTAGATAATAGTAATTCTGCGGAACTCGGGTCCAACCATTGCAGAATGGAATCAGGAAATACAAAGATGAGTCCCCAAGAAAGTACCATCATCAAGATGGCTGGAATCATCTTATCGATCCGATGCCAATGTTCGGTGGAAATAAATATGTATCCAACAATAAAGATGAACAGTATGTAGATCGTCATTATGGGGCGAGTTGTGTGAGCGCAATTTCAAAGGCTGATTTAGCCAAGTGCTTGGTTGACGCATTCTTAGCATGTACATTTTTCAATGCATTAGCGATGGTTTGTTCCGTATCCTTAAAAATGAGTGTTTCATCAATTTCTTCGAGGTCGTTGCTCATTAGATAAGCAAATACCCGTGCCATGCCACAGTTTGCAATAAAATCTGGAATTAACGCAAGGTGCTCATCGGCATAGCCGGCAATTGATCCGAAGAAAATTTCAGAATCGGCAAAAGGAACATTAGCTCCGGATGAGATCACAGAAACGCCTGCGTTGATTAAGCGTTCCAATTGATTTTGATTCAACATCCTACTTCCGGCACAAGGCACAAATACATCCGCGTGAAGATCCCAAATTTGCTCATTAACCGCTTCATAGGAAAGTAAGTTAGGATGAGCTAGGGCATTTCCGTTTTTATTTAAAAATAAATGGCGAATCTCTTCAAAAGAATATCCTTCAGGGTTAATTAATCCACCAACCCGGTCAATAATCCCGACAATTTTGGCTCCTTTTTGAGCTAAATAAAATGCCGCTGCTGAACCTACATTCCCCCATCCTTGGATAAGAACTTTTTTACCTTTAAGTTCACCTCCCCATATGTTATAGTATTGTTCTATTGAAACGCAAACACCATACCCGGTAATCATATCGGCTACCAGGTAGTTTTTTGTAACATCCGGACTATATAATGAAGAGGTAAGTGTATGTGAAACCCCTTTTTGTAATTGTCCAATGCGATGGATTTTTTGGTCTGCATTGGGCTGGAAATGTCCATTGAATACGCCTTCTTGCGGATGCCAAACGCCATTTGCTTCGGTAATCGGAATAACCTCATGGATCTCATCAACATTTAAATCTCCGCCGGTACCGTAATATGTTTTTAATAAGGGGGCAACCGCTGCAAACCACCGTTTAAGTACGCCTTCTTTTCGGGGGTCGTTGGGGTCGAAATTAATCCCAGATTTAGCCCCTCCAATGGCTGGACCTGCTACAGTAAATTTTACCTCCATGGTTTTAGCCAGCGATTCCACTTCACGTTTGTCGAGGCCAATGCGCATCCGAGTTCCACCACCCGCAGCACCGCCGCGTAAGCTATTAATAACTACCCATCCTTCAGCCTCCGTTTCCGCATCCTTCCATTCAAATACGATTTCAGGGCGCTTATTCTCAAATTTCTTTAATAGTTCTATCATGTTTGTTGTTGCAAGGAACAAAATTAAACGGATATCTCAGGCGCTGTGGTTAAGGCATGTTAATTTTCTCCAAGATTCAATGTGAATAAACTAACTATCGGGGATAATGCAGCGCACCGCCGCATACATTTTCCTTGGCCCCAGTGACTGAAGCGAGGGAATTAAATTGTTGGTTTAAAAAACGAAAGCCAAGGAACGCAAAGATGATCGCTTCCTTGAAATGTACGATTTCAGCACTTGGAATAATGACTTCTCCAGAATATTTCGACTTCAGCTGATTCATTAACGATGTATTCAATGCACCGCCCCCAGTAATGTAGGCACGTTTCAAGGTATGTTTTTCCAATACATTTGCCAGTTGATCTGCTAGGTGTTCATTTATCGTGGCAATCGCGACCGCGGGTTCAATTTGAGAAGGGATAGAGGGATAAAACGTGGAATCCAACCATTCTGTACCTAAGGATTTTGGGCCATCGAGTTTATAATAGGGTAAATTATTCAGGGTGTTCAGCACCTCAGGATCAGCTTGGTGGGTAGCGGCAATCTCACCGTCCACATCATATTCTTTCCCGAGTTGCCTAGCATAGGCATTCATCGGAAGGTTTCCTGGGCACACATCAAAGGCCAAGGTGTTTGCATTGGTTTTAAAACTGATATTGGCAAAGCCCCCAATATTAATATAGGCATCAGCAAGTGTTCCAAATAAAAGCTGGTCACCAATCGGAACCAAGGGTGCGCCTTGTCCGCCGGCCGCTACATCCAAGGATCTGAAATCATTAATTACAGGCAAACCGCTATGGTAGGCGAGGGTAGAACCGCACCCCAGTTGAACAGTATATCCGTCTTCGGGTTGGTGAAATATGGTTTGTCCATGCGAGGCGATGGCATCGATGCGTGTTTTTTCTAGGTTGTAGGTTTGAATGAATTCATTCACAGCATCGGCATAGAACCTTCCAATTCGTTGGTTGAGTTTAAATACTTCCCGTGAAGAGAGCGTTTCAATGGCGTGTAAAGCGGCCTTTATTTCTACTGGGAGAGCGACAGTTTCAGCCGCTTCAAGCGAGAATGTTAAGACATCTTCTGTTCCTGAAAAATGAACGTATGCAATGTCTAGTCCGTCCAAGGAGGTGCCTGACATAAGACCAATAATTCTTTTTTCCACGCTGTGATTCGATTTAATCAATAGAAAATAGCTTATTTTTGTAAAATTAAAAATCAAAACCACACCACATGCATTTTGAATTGACCGAAGAGCAATTAGCCGTTAAAGAAGCCGCACGAGATTTTGCACAAAATGTGCTTAAACCGGGCGTAATTGAACGAGATAACTTACAGAAATTTCCTGCAGAGGAAATCAAGCAATTGGGTGACCTTGGATTCATGGGCATGATGGTAGATCCAAAATATGGGGGCTCCGGAATGGATACCTTGTCTTATGTGTTGGCCATGGAAGAAATTTCTAAGGTTGATGCCTCTACCTCAGTGTGTATGTCGGTAAATAATTCCTTAGTGTGTTGGGGACTGGAGAAGTTTGGAAACGAGGAACAAAAGCAAAAGTACTTAGTTCCGTTGGCCAAAGGAGAGAAAATCGGTGCCTTCTGTTTGTCAGAGCCTGAAGCAGGATCAGATGCTACGTCACAACGTACTACAGCCATTGACCACGGCGATTATTACTTATTAAACGGAACAAAGAACTGGATAACCAACGGTTCTTCCGCTTCAATTTATTTAGTCATTGCCCAAACCAATGTGGAATTAGGTCACAAAGGAATAAATGCCTTCATCATTGAACGTGGCATGGAAGGTTTTGTGGTAGGTGCCAAAGAAGATAAAATGGGAATCCGTGGAAGTGACACCCACACCTTATTGTTTAACGACGTAAAGGTTCCTAAAGAAAATCGCATCGGAGAAGATGGCTTCGGATTTAAGTTTGCCATGAAGGTATTGAGTGGTGGTCGAATTGGTATTGCCGCACAAGCCTTGGGCATCGCTGCAGGTGGACTCGAATTGTCTGTTGCCTATTCTAAAGAGCGTCAAGCCTTTGGAAAAGAAATTTACAAGCATCAAGCCATTGCTTTCAAGATTGCTGATATGGCAACAGAAATCGAAGCTGCACGAATGTTGGTGTATAAATCTGCGGTAGATAAAGACCAAGGAAGAAATTACGACCAATCGAGTGCGATGGCGAAATTGTACGCCTCGAAAGTAGCGATGGAGCAAACGGTGGAAGCGGTACAAATCCATGGTGGATACGGATTTGTTAAAGAATACCACGTGGAGCGCTTGATGCGCGATGCAAAAATCACCCAGATCTACGAAGGAACCTCAGAGGTACAGAAAATTGTCATCTCGCGTGGGGTGTTGAATGCTTGATGATTATTTTAGGTACGCCCTCCGCCAGGGCGGACTCAAGGAACGCACCCCAAAGAAATATTTTTTTTAAGCTAAAGCGGTAACTGCGCCTGTCGAAGGGCCGCTTTAATAAATACCCCTACAACACCCTTACCACCTTTAATGCCTCGTCGATGTGCTGTGTAGCGTTGAGTTGGGAATTGAAGATTCCACGAACAATCCCTTCGGTGTCGATGATGTACGTTACGCGGCCTGGCAGCAAGCCCAAGAAGGAACTAGGGACGCCGAACAAGGTTCTCACTTCCTTTTTCTCATCAGCTAAGAGGGGAAATGGCAACTTGTATTTAATTGCGAATTCCTTGTGGGCTTTTGGGGCATCCGAGGAGATGCCAATGACTTCGCAGCCAAGGTCCTGAAATACGGTGTATTGGTCCCGAAAACTGCAGGCTTCTTTGGTGCATCCTGGCGTGTCGTCTTTGGGGTAAAAATACAAGACCACGGTTTTCTTTCCGATAATGTCCTGGATGTTTACGGGCTCTCCGTCTTGGTTCTGTAAGGTGAATTCAGGGATTTTGTCGCCAATGCGTATCATGCAGTTTTGTTTAATGCGGTTTTAAATCGGTCCAGTACACGGTTTCGTGAAAAGGTATGCTCTATCATAGGTTGCGGGTAGGCTGAGGTACCGTATTCGGGAACCCAACGTTTTACATATTCAAATTTCGGATCGAATTTTTCTTGCTGCGCGGTGGGATTAAACACCCGGAAATACGGTGCGGCATCGCA
>JBJTWL010000042.1:0-12228 GCA_046081745.1 Flavobacteriales bacterium
AAAGCCACAAAAAGCCACTCCATCTCTAAAATCAGCTAAGGTAGTGGCATACTTGTATTTTGCCGTTCTAACCCCCAAATCGATGGCTGCCAAATCCCGAATCGCTTTTCGATTCATGGTAAAATTAGCTGCTTTTGCACTGGGTACCACCTGGATTCCTTGGGCTTCGTAGGCATAGAAACGCTCGGTGCGAATGGCTTCTATTTCAGGAACAATTAAATCCGGCGCATGCTTGGCCACTACCGCATCTAAGGCTGAGCCATTAAGCATATCTATCACCTCATATTCATGCGCCACCTGCATCGCAGGTGCACCGGCATAACTATCTACAGCGATTACATATTGTCCATAGCGTTGACACGCAATCACAAATTCTTTTCCTAATTCACCGGCTCCTAAGAGTAAGATTTTTTTCCGCATGACATCAAATTAACACAGTATTCATTAATTCTTAACACAAAAGCAGTGATTTGGAACAAAAAACGAAAATAAACGTACCTTTGGTTCTCATGTCAGAACGAGAAATCATTGAGCAGCTTCACGCATTTGATCCCATATCATTGAAAGAAATGGATCGGGTGAAGCTGATGAATCGAATTGACACCAAATTTGCTTTTGACAAAAATACGCTAATTCAAATTCTTCCTCAGCTAAACGAACATTATTTCTCGTTAGAAATCGAAGGAAAAAGGGCATTAACATATGAGAGCTTGTATTTTGATGATGCCTGCTTCACGTTATTTCATGACCATCATAATCGGCGTTTAAATCGCTATAAATTTAGAATTCGGAACTACGTAGAATCCAATCTGTTCTTTTTTGAAATCAAACATAAAATAAAAGGCAGGACCGACAAGCACCGTATTCCTACGAACGGAATTCATCAGGACTTGAGCCCTGAAGAACTTAAATTCATTGAAGAAAACACCCATAAATCCTACGACTTAATTCCTGTATTAACCAATTCATTCAAACGAATTACCCTAGTGAATAAAGTTGAGAATGAACGATTAACCCTGGACTTTAACCTGAGTTTTAACAATGAACTGAAGACGGTGGAATTGAAATCGTTAGTGATTGCAGAATTAAAGCAATCCAAAATGAACCGAAACTCATCGTTTTATCGCCTAATGAAAGCGAATGGGCTCCGTCCTTATCGTTTAAGTAAATACTGTTTAGGCGCCATTGAATTGTTCGGAAAGGAAACGCTCAAATTCAATCGATTTAAACGAAAATTAATGTACCTCGAAAAAATAAACAATCATGCTGCTTAACTTTATTTCCCCGCTATTGGCAAAAACCTCAACCGACATCCCAACCTTTTCATGGGATTATCATGATTTAGACGGTTTAGGAATTCGTTTGGCTATTAATTTGCTGGTTCTGTATATCATAATTCGCTTGTTATATTATCCAAAAGCGAAGCGTAAAGATTATTTGTTTACCTATTTCCTCATCGGAATCATCACATTTTTCCTATGTTTTGGGTTGAAAAAACTAGACATTGACACGGGAATGGGCCTTGGGTTATTTGCCATTTTTGGCATATCCGCTACCGTACTGATGCCATTGAAATCAAAGAAATGACCTATTTGTTCTTAGTAATCGGTTTGAGTGTGGTTAACGCGATGTTAGCAACCGAAGTGGAAAAAAGCATGTACCAAATTAATTTATTTGAATTGGGTGTAATTAACATTACGGTAATCATTGTTCTGTATATCATGGAGTACCTTTGGTTGGTGAAACATGAAACGCGTAAGGTTGTAAATTACGATCGCGTGGATCTTGTGCATCCAGAGAAACATGAAGCAATGAAAAAAGATTTAGAGGCAAAAACGGGCCTATTGATTAATCGGTTTGAAATTGGAAAAATCGATTACCTTAACGACACTTGTTTGGTTCGTATCTATTATTATGCCGACGATCAAGACTTTTCAAATTACGGCGCAGGATAAGACATGAGTGCATGGCGATGGATCTTTTTTCCTTTTGGCCTGGTCTATTGGGTCATCGCATTTGTTCGAAATGCATGTTATGATGCAAGCATCTTTTCAAGTCACGACATCGAAGGAACTACAATTTGTATTGGTAATTTAAATGTTGGAGGCTCCGGAAAAAGTCCACTCACCTTATATTTAATGAAGGTGTTTCAAGCCACCCATACCATTCAAGTGGTTTCAAGAGGATATGGAAGAAAAACAAGGGGGCACATTCAACTGAACGGATCGCATGGCGCCGCGGATGTAGGTGATGAACCGTTAATGTATTTCAAGCAAAAGAAACCATTAGATGAAATTCATGTTGCCGAGCATCGATTGGACGCCATACGTCACCTAAAACGAGATTCAAAGCACCTCTTGTTACTAGACGACGCCTTTCAACATCGAAAAGTCCGTGCTGGATTTAGCCTCTTAGTGAGTGATTTTAACGCTCCTTTTTTCAGTGATTTCATTCTGCCTATTGGGAATTTACGAGAACCCAGGATGGGGGCAAGACGTGCCGACCTTGTACTTTTTACGAAATGTCCAGATGCAATCAACGATGCAGCGAGAACCCACTACATACAACAAGCAACCAAGCACGGGTTAAAGGCATTCTTTAGCAGAATTACCTATGCTCCATTGAAAGCAGTAAATGGCTTTACACGGACAGAAGCAACCCACGTGCTATTGGTAACAGGAATTGCGAATCCGTTACCGCTTAAAAATCACCTTGAAAAATCGTTTGAAGTGCATCACCTTCAATTTTCAGATCATCATGAATTTACGCGGGAAGAAATCAATAAAATTCACAAGAAATTTGATACCTTTGATGCTGCAAAAACTATCATTATTACCACTGAAAAAGACTTCATGCGGCTTTATTCACCGGAATTTCATCCAACGTTGAGCGCGTATCCTTGGTTCATTCAACCGATCGAATTAACCATTGAACATGAATCTGAATTTTTAACTTTAATACAAGCTTATGTTAGAAAAAATTAAAGAGACCGTCGCCTATCTTGAATCAAGAACTGCCGTTAAACCGAGTATTGGAATTATTTTAGGTACCGGTTTGGGGGGCTTGGTAAAAGAAATCAAAGCAATTGACGTAATACCATACGAAGAAATACCAAACTTCCCGATTTCTACTGTGGAAGGACATTCTGGAAAACTTATTTTTGGGGAACTTGGTGGAAAGTACGTTATCGCCATGCAAGGACGTTTTCATTATTATGAAGGATATAGTTTACAGGAGGTGACCTTTCCAGTTCGTGTTATGAAACTTCTTGGAGTGGAACGCTTGTTTGTAAGTAATGCCTCAGGTGGCGTGAATCCAGGCTTTGAAGTGGGCGAAATCATGATTATGAACGATCATATCAATTTATTTCCAGGCAATCCATTAATCGGAAAAAACATTGATGAATTAGGACCAAGATTCCCAGACATGAGCGTGCCGTATGATCCATCGATGATCGAACTTGGATTGAAAATTGCCGGCGAAAATCAAATTAAAGTTTCCGTTGGATGTTATGCGGGCCTTACCGGACCAACCCTCGAAACCCCTGCAGAATATGGCTATGTGAGAGCAATCGGTGCCGATGCCGTTGGCATGTCCACCGTTCCGGAAGTGATTGTAGCACGTCATATGCAAATCCCATGTTTTGCGATTTCAATCATAACAGACCTTGGGGTTCCCGGTAAAATCAAAATGGTTACTCACCAGGATGTGGTTGAAGTAGCAAGTCGTCAAGAACCTAAAATGACGCACATTATGAAAGAATTAATTGCTCGAATTTAACATGGTAGACGAAACAATTCGTTCAAAATATAAGGTTGTTATTGGGTTAGAAGTCCATGCCCAAATGCTTACGGCATCTAAAGCCTATTCTTCAGATGCGAATCGCTATGGAGACGCCCCAAATACCCTAGTAAGTCCCATCACGCTTGGTCATCCAGGTACCTTACCTGTAATGAATGAAAAGACGGTTGAATATGCCATACGACTGGGATTAGCTTGCTCTTGCCGGATTAGCGAAAAACAGCATTTTGCACGCAAAAATTATTTCTATCCCGATTTACCGAAAGGATACCAAATCACACAGGATAAAACTCCCATTTGTACAGGGGGTGAAATTATTATTCGCGACGAGCGTGGAAACGAAAAGCCAATTCGTCTAACACGCATTCACATGGAAGAAGATGCTGGGAAAAGCATCCACGACATTGATATTTATGATACCCTGGTCGATTTAAACCGGGCGGGAGTTCCACTGCTAGAAATCGTAACCGAACCGGATATCGCAAGTTCGCAAGAAGCATACAATTACCTAACAGAAGTTCGAAAACTAGTTCGGTATTTAGACATTTGTGACGGGAACATGGAAGAAGGATCGCTTCGCTGTGATGCCAATATTTCAGTCATGTTAACAGATTCTACCGTATTCGGAACGAAAGTGGAAGTAAAAAACATGAATTCGATTCGAAATGTGCAGCGCGCCATTGAGTTTGAAATTAATCGTCAAATTGAGACCTTAGAGAACGGTGGGACCCTTTCTCAAGAAACACGTGCATTTGATGCTTTAAAAGGGATTACGGTTTCACTTCGGACCAAGGAAGCTGCGAATGATTACCGATATTTTCCTGAACCAGACCTTCCACCGCTTCACATTTATCAAGCGGATATTGAAAGGGTTCAATTAAGCATGCCTCCCCTACCTCGAGCACTGTTTGAAAAATATACCCAAACCTTAAAACTCAGCGAATATGATGCCTACAACCTTACGGATTCAAAGGCCATTGCGCTGTATTTTGAACAAGTAATCGTTCACACTTCACATGTTAAAGCTGCCGTGAATTGGATTATGGGTGAAGTGAAATCCTACCTTAATGAACAAGGAATAGAAATAGAGGCATTTCCGATCGATGCATCTCGCTTGGCAGGACTTATAAATTTGATCCAAGAGGGAAAAGTATCCAACACCATTGCCGCTCAGCGAATATTCCCCGCTATGATCACTTCTTCGGAATCTGCACAAGCCATTGCTGAAAGGTTGGACTTAATTCAAACTAGCGATAATACTGCCGTAGAAAATGCGATAGCAAAAGTACTAGAGGCCAATGCTGCTGAAGTAACGCGCTACAAGCAAGGAGAAAAACAATTGATTGGTTTTTTTATGGGACAATTCATGAAAGTCTCAGGGGGTAAAGTGGATCCCAAAACAGCGAATCAAGCCTTAAGAAATGCACTCGACCAATGAAAATACCATACCTAATCTTAATTGTTTTTACCCTAAGTCTACTGGGATCATGTAACGATTCAACCGATGTACAAGGAAATCCGATAAACCTTTGGATCAAGGGTACAATCAAAGGCGCAGAAGGAATGACTCTTTTTGTGGAGGCACCCAGCGAAGACGGTATGATTTCATTGTTTTCAGGAGAGGTAGATGAGCAAGGCAACATTGAATTAGAAGGAAACATTGCTGGTCTTGGATTTTATCAACTTCGTCTCGGAGATAACAAAGAAAACGCCATTCCCATTTCACCACTTCCAAAAGATCGATTAACCATTAACACTTCATTAAACGAATTTGCCCTCAAACCAAATTTATCCGGTGCTTCATGGACAAAAACCATGAATGCATACATGGCAAAGCAAGCCACATTTCGCGCTGAACAAATGAAGCTCATGGCGAATCAGGGACAATTAACCGAGCAAGAATACGCAAAACGCATTATCCGTTTAAAGACGCCGCTGTTGCGCTTCGCTCAACAAGAAATAGATAAAAAGCCCGCTAATCCGTACCATATAATTCTGTCTATGGAACTTTTCCCAATGACCGGTTTCGAGGGGTGGGATGAATCAAATTTAAAAAGCTTTAAAAAGGTTAGCGAAGCCTTTGCAAGCACCTATGGAGTTTGTCCAGCATCTTCCGCCTTAGAGGCACAATACAATCAACTTGAATCCGGGTATTTACAATATAAACAATTAGAAAACGGCGAACTCACAGCACCAAATTTTGCCTTACTAGATCTTAATGGGAAAGCGGTAAAACTAACCGACTTCAGAGGAGATTTGGTATTAATTGATTTCTGGGCATCGTGGTGCGGACCGTGTCGACAGGAAAGTCCGAATATGGTTAAGCTATATAACACGTTCAAGAATAAAAACTTTACAATATTATCCGTTTCAATGGATGAAGACCCTGTGAAATGGAAGGAAGCCATTCAATATGATGGATTAGTTTGGAAAACCCATGTTAGTGATTTGCGCGGGTGGACCAGTGGCATGCCTCAACTCTATGGGTTTGATGGAATCCCATTTACCGTGTTGGTTAATCCTGAAGGAAAAATTATTGCAAAAGGACTTCGTGGTGCCGCGTTGTTCCAAAAAATAGAATCCTATTACGTCAAGAACTTATGAAACATCTAATTGCCTTCCTGTGCTCTATCGTTATGGTAACGTTGAGTTTTTCTCAAACGCGCGTATCGGTGAGTGGCCAATTTTTAAATGCACCCTCCGACTCTGTAATTATTGCAAAATTCACAGGCAAGAGTTATATTAATTTCGCTGGCACCAAAGCAGATAAACAAGGGAAGTTTAGCCTCCGTGCAAATTTACCGGCGTCCGATTACTATGTACTTCGTGTGGGGGAATTGCATGTTAATATTATTTTACGAGATAGCAGCGACATCAAGGTGTATGGCGACAAAAAAAACTTAAAAGACATCTGCAACTTTGTGGGCTCAGATGAATCACAAGCCATGAATCAGTTTGCGGTTCGCATGGAACGATGGAACATGAAAAAGGATTCAGCCTACAAAGCAATCAATGCCATACCTACCACTGATACCGCTAGCCGACGAAAACTAAACGATTATATGACGCGTGAGTATATTTCATACATGAGCGACCGTCAACAATTTGTGGCCAATAATGTCAACTCTGCCGCGTTGATTGTCGCACTCGTTTCACTCGATTTAACCAATGAATACGATGCTTGGATCGCTATCCTCAACCAAGTTGTCAATGGTTTTGGACAAAGTCCTACCGTTCGAGAGTACGTTAACTATGCAAACAATGTCGCCAAGCAAAAGGAAGAAGAAAAACGTCAAGCTGAAAATGCGGCCATGTTTGCACCCGGTAATCCCGCTCCTGATTTCGAAGAATTAATGACGGATCGAAAAACAAACCTCAAACTTTCTGATTTAAAAGGAAAATATGTGTTAATTGATTTTTGGGCTTCATGGTGCGGTCCATGCAGAAAAGAAAACCCGAACGTCGTTAAAACCTATGCCAAATATAAAGACGATGGATTTACCATTGTAAGTGTAAGTTTGGATACCGATAAGCAAAAATGGTTGGGAGCGATCCAAGCCGATGGATTAACCTGGCCCAATCATGTGAGTGATTTAGGCGGATGGAACAGCAAGGTATCAAAGAAATACAATGTTTCGAGCATTCCCTTTACCGTATTAATTGATAAGGAAGGGAATATCCTTCAGACTAATTTGAGAGGCACAGCATTAGAAAATAAACTCGCTGAAATATTTGGTCACTAAGCCATGCAAGTATGTTATTTCGCATCTGATTTTCACTTGGGAGCCCCTGACAAGGAACGTTCTAATGAACGGGAACGATCCATTGTTCGGTGGTTGGATTATGCGGCAAACGATGCTACAGACATATATTTAGTGGGGGACGTATTTGATTTCTGGTTTGAATATGCTGCTGTAATTCCAAAAGGATATACTCGTTTTTTTGGAAAACTCGCCGAATTATCCGACCGGGGAATTCAGTTCCATTTTTTTTATGGAAACCACGACATGTGGGTCAAGCAATACTTTACTGAAGAGTTTGGAATGAAAATTTATGCGAATCCCATTGAATTAACCCTGTACGGTAAACGAATTTATTTGGGTCATGGAGATGGATTAGGTCCTGGAGATCGCGGATATAAATTCATTAAGTTGTTTTTAAGAAGCAGGTTTTGCCAATGGGCGTTTGCCCGTTTGCATCCAAACTTCGGAATCGGCTTAGCGCGTTTCTTTTCCGGAAGGAGCCGCGAAGGGTCCGAAAATGAACACCAATTTTTGGGATTTGAACAGGAATGGCTTTACCAATTTGCACAGGCCAATCAACAAAAGGACCCACACGATTATTACATCTTCGGTCACCGTCACCTCCCTTACGCTTTACCGATACATCAAGGAATCTATTTCAACTTAGGCGAATGGATCCACTATCAAACGTTTATGAAAATTGATTCTGATGTCCCTGCGTATTTTACGTGGGATGGCCAACAGTCACACGCTTACGATCCTCCGTATGGAAAATGAATCCAAGGCATATTCGCTTGAAACCTTGCCCGAACTTCTTGACCAACTTCTAAGGGCGCTCAAGGAGGTAAACGTGCTTGAATTACATGGAGAAATGGGTGCAGGTAAAACAACCCTGGTCATAGCGCTTTTAAAAAAAATGGGCGTGAACGATCCGGAGGGATCACCTACCTACAGCTTAATCAACGAATATACACTTGATAAGGGCATTAAAATATACCACATCGATGCCTTTCGAATAAACTCCATCGAAGAAGGGTACGAGTTGGGCCTAGATGAATTATTTGAGGAAAATGCACTCTTTTTTGTAGAATGGGCCGAAAAAATTACTAATTTTCTACCTGAGCGAAGCGTTAAACTTAGCATCACTTCGAATGCTTCTAATACAAGAACTTATTCTATAACCCATGATCACGGATCCTGAATTACTAAAATCACTTTTGCACCAAGGGGAATTTATGCCGCAAGAGGAAATGTTGGAAATCAAACGACGAAAAGGCCAACTTTTTATTGGTATCCCGAAAGAAACTTCCTTTCAAGAGCGTCGAGTGGCGTTAGTTCCTGAAGCAGTTTCATTGCTCGTTGCCAACGGTCATCGAGTTATGGTTGAGTCCGGTGCAGGAGACGGTACAAATTTCTCAGATTCGGAATACAGTGAGGCCGGAGCTGAAATCTCTCATGATAAAAAGGCGGTATATTCTTGTAACATCATTTTTAAAGTGGCGCCCCCATCCGAAGATGAAATTGAGTTAATGCCCGGAAATCAAACCTTTATTTCCGCGCTTCAAATTTCAACGCAACCCAAGGAGATTTTGCAAAAACTCATGCATAAAAAAACCACCTGCATCGCATGGGATTATATCCGAGACGAGGAAGGTGTCTTCTCAGTAGTTCGTACCATGGGCGAAATTGCAGGAAATACGGCCATTTTGGTGGCTGGAGATTTACTGTCATCCTTTGCTCAAGGAAAAGGCATGATGCTGGGAGGTGTTGCAGGTGTTCAACCTACTGAAGTGGTCATCATAGGGGCTGGTACCGTAGGAGAATTTGCAACCCGAGCCGCCCTTGGACTAGGAGCCTCGGTGAAGGTTTTTGATAATTCTGTGGCGCGATTACGACGCTTACAAATCGCCGTAGGAAATCGTGTTTTCACGTCGATCATTCAACCCAAAGTTTTGGCAAAAGCGATTCGAAGAGCCGATGTAGCAATTGGAGCATTGCGTGCGCCTATGGGACGAACTCCTTGTGTGGTTTCAGAAGAAATGATTGAGCAAATGAAAGTGGGATCCGTGGTGGTGGACGTGAGTATTGATCAAGGAGGTTGCTTTGAAACGTCCCGAGTTACCAATCACAATGCACCTACCTTTGTAGCGCATGGCGTAGTACACTATTGTGTTCCTAACATTGCGTCCCGCGTATCTCGAACAGCTTCTTTTGCCCTTTCAAACATTTTCTCGCCTTTGTTATTAGACATTGGAGAAAAGGGAAGTATAGAGGATGTTATTCGATTCAAACCTGGATTTAAAGACGGCGTATACATGTACAAAGGGGTATTAACCAATGAGGTACTCGGTCATGTGTTCGACCTCAATTATCAACCCATTGATTTATTGCTACCACGACCGTGATGACTCCCTTGTCGTTCCCACCTACTTCCTTAACATTAAGGAAAGAAGGCGAACATTACAAAGTGCAATGCCTCATCCGCAAAACGTGGCTTGTTTTAACCCCTGAAGAATGGGTTAGACAACATGTAATTGGGTATTTCATTCAGGTTAAAAAGATTCCAATTGGAAGTATTTCCGTTGAAAAATCCCTTACCTATAACCAGCGGATTAAACGTTGGGATATTGCTACGTTCGATTCGGAAGGAAATCCGAGTATGTTGGTGGAGTGTAAACGTCCCACAGTATCCTGTACCGCCGAAGTTATGGTTCAAATCAGTGCCTATCAAAAAATTTTTCAAGCTAAAAAGTTGATCATAACCAATGGGTTACGTTGTCTTATTTACCACGAAGGAACTTGGACAGAAGGAATAGATAAAATTTAAGGGGTATTTAATTCAAATTAATACCCCATTGCCCTGTTTTCATTTTTGCGTATTCTCGACCGATGTAGGCCAATAAAATGCGCATGGAATCCATGGCCGCTTCCGTTTCAGCGGTGATCTCTTGTTTCCTTAACTTCAATTGTAACTTCATATTCATCGCATGCAGACAAACTTCAATGGGATGGGCATTCAACAGCGTTGATTTACTTGAAAATTCTTCAATGGATGGAAGGGCATTTTCGACCAATGACTTGTATTTTTCATCGTTCATGATTTCAAGTAAGGTACGGTGCAATAGGGTCAGCTCGGCAAACACCTCTTCTAATTCATAAAGATGGCCTTTTTGGGTTTTTCCCGTTCGCTTAAGTTCCTTACAGATGTCTTCATACCAGCGCTCGTATTGAAGTTGAAACGATGGATTCGGTAAAACGGATGGAATTAAAGCGGACTTGATACGTTCAAAATCACAATTGAAACTGCGCACGATATCTTCGATTTGATACATGTAGAGCACGTATTCAATAATATTCTCTTTACGTTTCTGTTCCGCTATTAACATGCTATTTTAAGTCTTTTTCGATACTGGCTTGATTTTCATTTAAAAAGCGAATAAAGTCTGAGGTCACATTCATTTTTTCGTTAATGAAATTCAATTGCCCCCCTGCGCCATGTATTAACAAAATATCTATATTGTTTTTCTCGCTGTACATTTTTCCGAGAATTTCGATTTTCTTGGTGATGGCCTCCAACTTCTTCACGGATTCCTCTTCTATCTTAGCCGCTTGGATTTGTTGATATTGCATTAATTCTTGCTCCATCGTTTGGGCCTTTTGTTGAATCTGCATGATTTCATTTTGTGATAACAAGCCATTTCTTGCTTTTTCATCATTTCGGCGGACATAATCCTCCAACTCCTTACCACGACGCTTCATTTCCGCCTCAAACATTTTCTGTTTTTTAGTAATAACTTGGTCTTCTTTCTTGTAGTAATCAAACCGCTCCTTTAAACTATCTTGATGGTAATATGCAATTACTAAACTCTTATCATACCTCGAAATTATGGTAGGAGATTTATCTGTTTCGGTGACTTTTTTAGTAGCTTCGGAACAAGAAAGTAGTATAAATCCTAAACAGCTGGCAACAATTAATTTCATACTCAAACAATTATTTGATGAACTTCTCATAATCTGCACGCATTGATATAAATCGCTGCAGGCAAGACGACCAAAATTCATGGGTTAATTTAGCATCCAATTCATCCAAATCCCCCAACTCACTCACAGGTATTTTGTACACTTGCTCATACGAATCCAAGGTAATTTTCAAGAGATATTTTCCATTGTATTCATGAACTTGTATCAAATAATGAGAGTGAGGGATTTCTTTAACCAAACGCATGATACAAAGATAAAAATATCCATCGTTAAGCAGAATAAAAAAATAAGGTTCACTACCTCTTTTGAGGTATTTATTTAGAATGATTCTAAAATACCATTTTTAAGGTATTGAATATTGTTCGACTCCGAGCTTACTTTGCAATCTCAAACAAAGCAATGCGAAAAACTCAATCCATCTTATTTTCAATCCTGATTTTACCAGGGTTATTTTATGGTCAAGACAAAAATAAAATCACCTCTGATGTAGTAGTTAGGTCATATCCGGCGACGAAAATTATTCCCGATTCGATTTACAATTATAAACTGGTAGCAGGTAAAAAAGTGGAAGTGCTATTACTAAATACACGGGAAATGGATTTATCAACCAATAATTACCGTCAAGTGTTTCGAAAGACGCCTGGGATTTTTGTTTCTGAACACGATGCGTCCGGTTTACAAACAAGCATTTCAACGCGTGGTT
>JBJTWL010000043.1:0-2865 GCA_046081745.1 Flavobacteriales bacterium
AACAAAGTAAAAGAAAGCGGCTTGATTCAATTAGATCTTGCGGATTTCTTGCCGAAAGAAGCCCCTGTGCACTTGGATTTAAGTGAACAACTTTGGCAAGGGTTTGTGCTCAAGGAAAAAGAGTTCAGGGCCTGGATTAAACAAACCGATTGGTCCATCTACTCCAATAAAGCAGTACGCATCTATTGTGCTACCGACGCCATCATTCCAACGTGGGCATACATGCTGGTCACGGCTGCCTTGGCAGAACATACCACAGACGTGGTCTCAGGGAGTGAAGTAGCTATGGAACATTATTTAATCCGCAAAACACTAAATCACTTGGAGCTATCTGATTTTGTGGATCAACGCGTAATCGTAAAAGGCTGCGCCAACTTACTCGACCAAGAACACGCCTTGACCCTGTTGGTACTGGCCCTAAAACCTTACGTTAAATCAATGATGTTTGGTGAACCGTGTTCTACAGTGCCGATTTTTAAGCGTTAAGCTTCTTCTTCAGTTGACCCTGGCACTAAAATTCTACCACAATGCTCACATACCAAAATTTTCTTCTTGGTAACGATGTCTAATTGACGTTGAGGTGGAATTTTATTAAAACAACCACCGCATGAACCACGCATTACTTGAACAACTGCAAGTCCGTTCTTCGCGTTGTTGCGTAAGCGGGAGTATGCAAAGATCAAACGCTCTTCAATGTTTTTCTTAGCCGCGTCCGATGCTTTCATTAATTTGTCTTCATCTTTCTGCGTTTCGCTAACGATATCGTCTAATTCTTTTTGTTTGATCGTTAAATCAGACTTACGCATCTCCAAACGAGCTTGAGCTTCTTCGAGAATTTCTTTCTTTCCTTCAATTTTTAACTTCGCTTCTTTGCTTCGCTTTTCGTGCAATTTAATTTCTAACTCTTGGTATTCAATTTCTTTGCTCAACGATTCAAATTCACGGTTGTTTCGAACGTTATTTTGACGCTCTTTGTATTTGGTAATTGCAGTTTCAGAATCTTTAGAAGCATTCTTACGTTCAGCAATCTCATTATCCAATTCCTTGATTTCATCTTGAATTTTTCCAACGCGCGTTTCTAAGCCGCCAATCTCATCTTCCAAATCACGAACTTCAAGGGGTAATTCTCCACGAATGGTTCGAATTCGGTCAATTTCAGAGTCAATTTTTTGAAGCTCAAAAAGAGCATCAAGTTTCTCGGCAATGCTAACTTCTTTTTTACTTGCAGTGGCCATATTCAAAGGAAATTTATCGGATTTGTATTATTTGCAGTTAATTGGACGGCAAAGGTAGGAAATTTTTCCCGAATTATTTCAACTAATAATGCAGAAGTATATTGCTCACTTTCATAATGCCCAATATCTGCGATTATAATCTTGTTTTCAGCTCCAAAAAATTCGTGGTATTTGAAGTCTCCACTGATGAAAAT
This sequence comes from Flavobacteriales bacterium, assembly GCA_046081745.1. GTDB lineage: Bacteria > Bacteroidota > Bacteroidia > Flavobacteriales_D > Crocinitomicaceae > UBA952. Next base: position 1,430 of record JBJTWL010000043.1, read on the forward strand.
GTCAGCGTTTTGTCGGATTGCGTGAGGCAACAGAAAACTTCCCGCTCCCCCGCAAAGGGCTACGGTTCGTATGGGTTTATGCTGTAGCGCTGTGTACCGAATTGCCCCACAATTAAACGTGTTCTTAAGGTGGTTTAAAAATTCCAACTCATCCATGGGTACTGGCAGTTGTCCAATCATTCCGCTTCCAACCTGGGTATTACTATTTTCCAAAGCAATTAAATCATACGCAACTTCTTCATACGGATGCGCTGCCTTCATGGCTGCTAGCACCGCGCCTAGGTTATTTTTTTCTATTAAATATTCCATTTTCGCCTCTTCTAGCCTCGTTGGAACGTGTGCCTCACCAACCGCAGGATTGGCCTTTTCATTCGGTGTAAATGTTCCTGTGCCATGGGTCGAATAGCCACAGTGGTAGTAGTTTCCGATGTTTCCAGCCCCCGCAGCACATACAGCGTCATGTACGTGTTCTTCCGAATCGAGCGGCGTATAAACAACTAATTTAAACAGGGTATGGTGTTTCGGCTGAAGGATACGGCACCCTGTGAGGCCAATGGTTTCCGCAATTTTTGCGTTCACGCCATCGATGTGATTGTCTAGGTTCGTGTGTATGGCATAAATCGCGATGTCATGTTTAATGCAACGACGCAAAATACGTTCGATTTCCGTAGAAACACCAATCCGTTTAATGCCTTTAAACAGGATCGGATGATGCACTAGAATTATATTACTGCCCGTTTCTATGGCTTCATCTACAATCACTTCCGTGCAGTCAAGCGCCACAAGCGCACGAGTAATCTCCATGCTTGGATCACCAAGTTGCAAGCCTGAGTTATCGTAATCTTCCTGTAGGTTCAATGGAAAACGTTCCTCCAAATAAGCCGTGAGTTGAAATAGTGTCATTCGAGTGTTTTTGAGATTCCAAGGGTGATTCCCATGGCATTTGCTTTGTGTATGTAAGGGTTGTATTTACCGTAGGTATTGGTAAGATGTTGTCGGTATACCGCCTTTAGTATTAAACCCCATCCACCTTCACCCGAATACTGAATCCCTCCTTGATAATACACTTGAAATACGGCAGATGAAAACTCATTGTTCTTAATTTTTAAGGTTTCCTTTTCGTTAGCCCCCAAGGCAGTCGACCAGTTTATTTGTTGAATGCTTCGGTTGAAAATTAAGGGGGAAATACCAAGCCCAGCAAATACCCGAAATGAACTTCCATAAGTAAGGTTCAATGAGAGTGGTAACCCAATATATCGATATTGATTGGTGTAATTTAAGCTGCTATCGCTGCTAGGATCGTTATATCGATATTGTTCTCCCTGCTGAAGCCATATCAACCCCGATTCAAATCGCACCCATTTGCCTAACCCTGTTTGCATGCCAAGTCCATAGCTCCATAACGTTAATGGTGTTTCATTGGCTCGTTCACCCAG
>JBJTWL010000044.1:0-10718 GCA_046081745.1 Flavobacteriales bacterium
AGCTTAACAGACCCACAGCATTTAGCCTTAAGGAATTATATGTTAACCTTGTTCAAAAACAAGCCACAGTGGGATAAAATCGCATAAAAAAATCCCGCCGAAGCGGGATTTAATATCTGAGAAAATAGCCGATTAGGCTTCGTTCTCCTCGGTTAATTTTTCGTAGACTTCTTTTGAGCCAACAATCATGTTTTGGAAATGACGAACACCTGTACCTGCTGGAATTAAATGCCCAACAATTACATTTTCTTTCAATCCAAGTAAATGATCCTCTTTCCCTGAAATTGCTGCTTCGTTAAGCACTTTTGTAGTTTCCTGGAAGGAGGCTGCTGAAATGAATGACTGCGTTTGAAGCGACGCTCTGGTAATACCTTGAAGAAGTGGTGTAGACGTAGCTGGTTCAGCCTCACGAGCCTCAATTAGCTTTTTATCTTCACGCTTTAATCGGGAGTTCTCATCACGTAATTTACGCACTGAAATCAACTGACCTTTCTCTACTTCGGTAGAATCACCAGCATCTCTAATGAACATCATACCATAAAGTTGGTCATTCGCTTCCATGATATCTGCCTTATGTATGGATTGTCCTTCCAAGAAACGCGTATCTCCTGGATCAACAATCTCTGCTTTAAGCATCATCTGACGAACGATTACTTCAAAATGTTTATCGTTAATTTTCACCCCTTGAAGTCGGTAAACCTCCTGGATCTCATTTACGATATACTCTTGTACCCTCGTTGGACCTTCAATATTTAAGATATCATTCGGTGTAATTGCACCATCAGATAGCGGTTGTCCGGCACGAACGAAATCGTTCTGTTGTACTAAGATATGCTTCGCTAGTGGAACTAGGTATTTACGTACCTCACCCAATTTGGATGTAATAATAATTTCGCGGTTACCACGCTTAATTGTACCGTAAGCTGCCGTTCCATCAATTTCAGAAACAACCGCAGGATTTGAAGGATTACGCGCTTCGAAAAGCTCAGTTACACGCGGTAAACCTCCTGTAATATCCCCAGACTTACCTGAAGAACGTGGGATTTTTACTAAGGTCACACCAGCATCTACTAAATCCCCTGCATCAACATTTAAGTGAGCGTTTACTGGCAATGAATACTCTCTTAACACTTCACCTGATTTCGCATCTACGATATGGATGGCAGGACTTTTCTTTTTATCGCGAGATTCAATAATTACTTTACGGTTATATCCAGTTTGCTCATCCATTTCTTCGCGGTATGTAATTCCGGCTTCCATGAAATCAAACTTAACTTTACCTTTAACTTCTGTAATAATCAAGGCGTTGTATGGATCCCATTTACAAATTACATCCCCTTTCTTCACTTTAGTTTTATCCACGACCATTAAATCAGAACCATAAGGAATATTGGCATTCATAATAACAATACCTGTTTTCTCGTCAACGATTCTCATTTCACCAGAACGACCTACTACGATTGTTTTTACCGTACCATCTGTTCCTTTGTGATCGATGGTTCTTAACTCTTCAAATTCGATTCGTCCAGAAACTTTCGCTTTAATATCAGAGCTATCGGCAATGTTCGAAGCGGTACCCCCAACGTGGAAGGTTCTCAAGGTCAACTGTGTACCTGGCTCACCGATGGACTGCGCGGCGATAACCCCAACAGCGTCACCAATTTGTGCCGGTCTGTGCGTGGCAAGGTTTCGTCCGTAACATTTTGAACAAACTCCTTTACGCATTTCACACGTCAATACTGAACGGATTTCTACATCATCAATTCCTGCAGCTTCAATTTCTTTCGCCAAATTCTCTGTGATTAATGCTCCACTTTCAACAATTAAGCGGTCAGATTCCGGATAATAAACATTATGAACTGAAGTTCTTCCTAAAATACGATCGAATAATGGCTCAACAACCTCATCATTTTTTCGTAACGCAGAAGCGACAATACCTCTAAGGGTACCACAATCTTCTGAATTGATTACCACATCCTGTGCAACATCTACTAAACGACGAGTTAAATAACCCGCATCCGCAGTTTTAAGGGCGGTATCCGCTAATCCTTTACGTGCACCGTGGGTTGAGATAAAGTACTCAAGAATCGATAATCCTTCCTTAAAGTTGGAAAGAATTGGATTTTCAATAATTTCCTGAACTGAAGCCCCAGATTTCTGTGGTTTCGCCATCAATCCACGCATTCCTGAAAGCTGACGAATCTGCTCCTTAGAACCCCGTGCACCAGAATCAAACATCATGTAGATGGAATTGAATCCTTGACGGTCCGTTTTAAGCTGATCCATTAAGGTGGCTGTCAATCGTGAATTGGTATGTGTCCAGATATCAATGATCTGGTTGTAACGCTCATTGTTTGTGATTAATCCCATGTTATAGCTAGCCATAACCTCGGAAACCTCTTGTTCAGCTTTAGCAACCAATACTTCTTTTTCCTTAGGAATAATAATGTCATCCAAATTAAAGGATAATCCTCCTTTGAAGGCCATGTGGTAACCTAAGGTTTTAATATCATCCAAGAACTGAGCGGTACGGCTTGTACCAGAAATTTTAAGTACTTCTCCGATAATATCTCGTAATGCCTTTTTCGTAAGGACATCATTGATATAACCAACTTCGCGCGGAACGTTTTCGTTAAACAAGACTCGTCCACAGGTGGTGTCGATCATTTTCAACACTGGCTCACCTTGTTCATTTAGATCATACGTTTTCACCTTGATGGTGGCATGCAAGTCTAATTGTCGTTCGTTATACGCAATGATTACTTCTTCCGGAGAATAGAATATTTTCCCTTCCCCTTTCACCTTATCTGTTTCCGTTGAAACTTTACCTTTTGTAATGTAGTAAAGTCCAAGAACCATGTCTTGAGATGGTACCGCAATCGGCGCACCATTCGCTGGATTCAAGATGTTGTGTGAGGCAAGCATTAATAATTGAGCCTCCAAAATTGATGCATTTCCTAAGGGTAAATGCACCGCCATTTGGTCACCATCGAAATCCGCGTTGAATGCCGTAGTTACCAATGGGTGAAGACGAATCGCTTTTCCTTCAATTAATTTCGGTTGGAACGCTTGAATACCTAAACGGTGAAGCGTAGGGGCACGGTTAAGTAATACCGGGTGACCTTTCAATACATTTTCTAGGATGTCCCATACCACTGGTTCTTTACGATCTACAATTTTCTTAGCAGATTTAACCGTTTTCACAATACCTCGTTCGATCATTTTACGAATGATGAACGGTTTGTATAGTTCTGCCGCCATGTCTTTTGGAAGACCACACTCGTGTAGTTTTAAATCTGGACCTACAACAATTACGGAACGTGCTGAATAATCAACTCGTTTTCCAAGTAGATTCTGGCGGAATCGACCTTGCTTACCTTTCAAAGAGTCAGAAAGTGACTTAAGGGCACGGTTCGATTCAGTTTTAACCGCACTGGATTTACGTGAATTATCAAATAACGAATCCACCGCTTCTTGAAGCATACGTTTTTCGTTACGCAAAATCACTTCTGGTGCTTTAATTTCGATCAAACGCTTTAGACGGTTGTTACGAATAATCACACGACGATAAAGATCATTTAAATCCGATGTTGCAAAGCGACCACCATCCAGTGGAACTAAGGGACGTAATTCTGGTGGAATCACAGGCACCACTTTAACAATCATCCATTCAGGACGGTTGTCGATGCGTGTCTGAGAATCTTTCATTGCCTCAACTACTTGTAAACGCTTAAGCGCTTCATTCTTACGTTGAACCGATGTTTCTTCATCAGCAGCTGATCGTAATTCGTTCGACAAAGACACCAAATTTAAATCTCTCAACAAGTCATAAAGCGCTTCAGCTCCCATCTTTGCGATAAATTTATTCGGATCGGTATCATCTAAGAAATGATTGTCTTTAAGCGCCGGATTATCGATAATATCTAAATAATCTTCTTCCGTTAAGAAATCATACTTTTTCAAGCCTAGTCCTTCCATTTCAGCGGTAATACCTGCTTGAATCACGACATAGCGCTCATAATAAATAATTTGATCAAGCTTCTTCGTTGGAAGGCCTAGTAAGTAACCAATTTTATTTGGCAACGAACGGAAATACCAGATGTGTGCAACAGGAACAACTAACGAGATATGGCCCATACGTTCACGACGAACTTTTTTCTCAGTTACTTCAACACCACAACGGTCACAAACAATTCCTTTGTATCGGATACGCTTGTATTTTCCACAATGACATTCATAATCCTTTACTGGTCCAAAAATACGCTCACAGAACAATCCATCACGTTCTGGTTTGTACGTACGATAATTAATCGTTTCCGGTTTAAGGACTTCTCCACTAGATTGCTCCAAAATCAACTCAGGCGAAGCCAAGGAGATGGTAATTTTATTGAAGCTATTTTGTTTTTTTGGTGTTTCTTTCTTAAAAGCCATTTTGTACGCTTTAATAATTTTTTAATTAATCCATACTAACGTTAAGGCACAATCCTTTCAATTCATGCAATAATACATTGAATGATTCTGGAATACCTGGTTCAGGAATGTTATCTCCTTTAACGATTGATTCGTACGCTTTTGCACGTCCCATCACATCATCGGATTTAACCGTCAACAATTCTTGAAGGATATTTGCTGCTCCAAATGCTTCAATTGCCCACACCTCCATCTCTCCAAAACGCTGACCTCCGAACTGTGCTTTACCACCAAGCGGTTGTTGCGTAATTAGTGAGTATGGTCCGATAGAACGAGCGTGCATTTTATCATCTACCATGTGTGATAATTTCAACATGTAAATTACCCCAACTGTTGCTGGTTGATCAAATCGTTCACCTGTTCCTCCATCGTACAAGTATGTTTTTCCGGATTTAGGAACCCCCGCCTTAGCTGTCCACTCATCGATTTCCGATGGATGCGCACCGTCAAAAATTGGCGTAGCAAACTTGATTCCAAGCTTTTCTCCAGCCCATCCGAGTACCGTTTCATAAATCTGACCCAAGTTCATCCGTGAAGGTACCCCAAGTGGGTTCAATACGATATCAACCGGTGTACCATCTTCTAAGAATGGCATATCTTCTTGACGAACAATATTCGCAACGATTCCTTTGTTACCGTGACGTCCTGCCATCTTATCTCCAACACGAAGTTTACGTTTTTTCGCAACATATACTTTAGCTAATTTCACGATTCCTGCTGGCAGTTCATCTCCAACAGAAATATGGAATTTCTTGCGCTTGTAGTTACCTAATAAATCATTCGCTTTAATGCTGAAGTTGTGAATTACACGGCTAATCATTTGATTAATCTTCTCATCAGCAGTCCAATTCAACGGATTGATAATGGTGTAATCTAAGGTCATCAAGCCTTTTGCTGTAAACTTAGTGCCTTTCTTAATCAACTCTTCTCTGAAGTTATTGAATACCCCAGTCGACTTATTTTCTCCAAGGATGGTCATTAACTTTTCCGTTAATTTCTCCTTCAAGTCATTGTACTCTTTTTGGTATTCCATATCCAAAGTTTCCAAAATTGGCTTGTCTTGTGATTTAGACTTACGATCTTTCACTGCACGAGAGAACAATTTCTTTTGAATTACGGTACCACGAAGTGATGGACCAGCCTTCAATGAGGCATCTTTTACATCTCCCGCTTTATCACCGAAAATCGCACGAAGCAATTTCTCTTCTGGTGAAGGATCCGTTTCTCCTTTTGGTGTGATTTTTCCGATAAGAATATCTCCTTCCTTAATCTCTGCACCAATTCGAATTAATCCATTTTCGTCCAAATCTTTGGTTGCTTCTTCACTTACGTTTGGAATATCAGAGGTCAATTCTTCCATACCACGTTTCGTATCACGAACCTCTAAGGAGTATTCATCAATGTGAATGGACGTAAAAATATCGTTACGAACGATTTTTTCAGAAATAACGATCGCATCCTCGAAGTTATACCCTTTCCATGGCATGAACGCCACTTTCAAGTTTTGTCCAAGTGCTAATTCTCCACTTTCTGTAGCATATCCTTCACACAATACTTGACCTTTAGTTACACGGTCTCCTTTAGCGACAATTGGCTTCAGGTTCATACATGTACTTTGGTTGGTTTTAGCGTATTTCGTTAACGAATATCGTTTAACTTCGCTATCAAACGAAACTAATTTATCTTCATCATTCCAGTCATACCGAATAACGATTTCGTTAGCATCAACATATTCAACTACCCCATCACCTTCAGAATTAACTAATACTCGAGAATCACGAGCCACAAGCTCTTCGATTCCGGTACCAACAATCGGTGAATGTGGTTTTAATAAGGGAACTGCTTGACGTTGCATGTTAGATCCCATCAAGGCACGGTTGGCATCATCATGCTCCAAGAATGGAATCGATGAGGCAGCAATCGATGCAATCTGATTTGCACCCACATCCATCAGGTGTAATTCTTTCGGATTAACTACAGGGAAGTCCCCTTCATATCGTGCTTTTACTGTATCCGTAAGGAAATTACCTTTGTTATCTACTTTCGCATTGGCTTGAGCAATAATTTTTCCATCTTCCTCTTCTGCAGCCAAATAAATAGGTTCTTCGGTGAACACCATTTTACCGTTATCGATTTTGCGGTAAGGGGTCTCAATGAATCCAAGCTTATTTACTTTCGCAAAAACACAAAGCGAAGAAATCAAACCAATGTTTGGTCCTTCCGGAGTTTCAATGGTACAAAGTCGTCCGTAGTGTGTATAGTGAACGTCACGCACCTCAAATCCTGCACGCTCTCTTGATAAACCGCCTGGCCCTAGGGCTGAAAGACGTCGTTTGTGCGTTACCTCGGCTAATGGATTCGTTTGATCCATAAACTGAGAAAGCTGATTGGTACCAAAGAACGAGTTAATTACAGAACTTAACGTTTTTGCGTTAATCAAATCGATTGGAGTAAATACCTCGTTATCACGAACATTCATTCGCTCTCTGATGGTACGCGCCATACGTGCTAGACCAACACCGAATTGAGAATATAATTGCTCACCAACGGTTCTTACACGACGGTTTGAAAGGTGATCGATATCATCAACATCCGCTTTCGAGTTAATCAACTCAATTAGATATTTAACGATTTCGATGATGTCTTGTTTAGTTAGAACACGAGACGTTTCGTCTGCACCGATTTTCAACTTTTTGTTAATTCGGTAACGACCAACTTCACCTAAATCATAGCGAGTATCTGAGAAAAATAATTTTTCAAAAACACCTTTTGCTGTTTCAAAGTCTGGGGCATCTGCATTACGCAATTGACGATAGATATATTCAATTGCTTCTTTCTCAGAGTTGGTTGGATCCTTCTGAAGGGTATTGTAAATGATGGTATAGTCAATCGCATTCGCGTTCTCCTTGTGAAGAATTAATGACTTAGCTCCTGAATCAAGGATATCATCAAGATGTTCCTCTTTAATCTCTAATTCACGCTCAAGGATCACCTCGTTACGTTCAATAGAAACCACTTCACCTGTATCTTCATCTACGAAATCTTCAATCCAAGTTTTAAGTACACGTGCAGCGAGTCTGCGACCTACTAGTTTTTTCATTCCGGCTTTCGTGATTTTCACTTCATCAGCCAGACCAAAAATCTCTAGGATATCACGGTCGGTTTCATACCCCATTGCACGGAACAAGGTCGTTAATGGTAATTTTTTCTTTCGATCAATGTATGCATACATGATGCTATTGATATCTGTCGCGAATTCCATCCAAGAACCTTTGAATGGGATAATTCGAGCAGAGTACAATTTAGTTCCATTGGCATGACGTGATTGTCCGAAGAACACGCCAGGTGAACGGTGCAACTGAGAAACGATTACACGTTCCGCACCATTCACTACAAAAGAACCTTTTGGAGTCATATAAGGAATAGTACCTAAATACACATCTTGCACGATGGTTTCAAAATCCTCATGTTCAGGATCGGTACAATATAATTTCAATTTTGCTTTGAGTGGAACGCTGTAGGTTAATCCACGTTCGATACACTCTTCAATCGAATACCTTGGGGGATCGATGAAATAATCCAAAAACTCGAGTACGAACTGATTTCGTGTGTCGGTGATTGGAAAATTCTCTGCGAAAACTTTGAAAAGGCCTTCGCTTTCTCTGTTTTCAGGTGTTGTTTCAAGCTGAAAGAATTCTTGAAACGATTTCAATTGAACCTCCAAAAAGTCGGGATACTCAAAGGTATTTTTACTGGAGGCAAAATTAATTCGGGTTGAATTATTTTTTGTTGCCAAGGCTATTAATTTATAAAATTTAGAAAATGCACTTTACAAAAACAGGACAAGGCACCCGAAAAATCGGTTGCCTGTCCTGTGAATTCCGTCTGAAATTACTTAATCTCAACTTCGGCACCAGCCTCTTCAAGAGACTTTTTAAGGCCTTCCGCTTCGTCTTTAGACACTGCTTCTTTCAAGGTAGCAGGAGCTCCATCAACTAAGTCTTTAGACTCTTTCAATCCGTTTCCTGTAAGTTCTTTTACAAGTTTAACTACAGCAAGTTTGTTCGGACCGCTTGCCTTAAGGATCACAGTAAATTCTGTTTGCTCCTCAGCAGCAGCAGCTTCGCCACCACCACCACCACCACCTGCAACCATTACTGGAGCAGCAGCAGCTGGTTCGATTCCGTATTCTTCTCTTAGGATTGCAGCTAACTCATTTACTTCTTTAACAGTAAGGTTAACTAGGGTTTCTGCGATTTGCTTTAATTCAGCCATTTTATTTGTTTTTAAATAAGGTTAATAAACTATCTTTCTTCGAGGGTTTTTAAAATACCCGCGATTTTGCCGCCTGCTCCTTTAAGACCAGACAATACATTCTTAGCAGGGCTTTGAAGTAATCCAACAATTTCTCCAATCAATTCTTCTTTAGACTTCATGGATTCAAGCGTTACCAATTGATTATCCCCAACAAAGATTGCTTCTTCAATGTAAGCGCCTTTAAGGATAGGTTTTTGGTTTTTCTTACGAAATTCTTGAATTAATCGCGCTGGAGCATTCGCTTCTTGACTAATCATGATGGAGGTTGAACCTTTTAATAAGGTTGTTAGTTCACCATAATTCTTTCCTTCCACGCGATCCATTGCTTTCTTCAACAACGTGTTTTTTACGACTTTTAAAGAGATATTTGATTGAAAACATCGTCTTCTTAAGCTGTTTACCGTTTCAACTGTTAAGTCAGCAGTGTCAGTTAAATAAAGGATATTTGCAGCGGACAATTCAGCGGCCAAATCGTCAATGTATTGTGCTTTTTCTTCTCTGTTCATGTTAAAAATATTAAGCAGTTACTGATTTGGTATCGATTTGAATTCCGGCGCTCATCGTAGAGCTTAGCGCAATGCTTTTAATGTAAGTACCTTTTGCAGCGGACGGTTTCAATTTGATAAGTGCTTGTATTAACTCGTTCGCGTTTTCTTTTAACATCGAACCATTAAAACTTACTTTACCAACTGCAGAATGTATAATACCGTATTTGTCAACTTTAAAGTCAATTTTACCGGCCTTAACTTCTGTTACCGCTTTTGCTACATCGAGTGTTACAGTACCTGTTTTCGGATTTGGCATCAAACCTCTTGGACCTAGAATACGTCCAAGTGCTCCCACTTTACCCATTACAGATGGCATGGTGATAATTACATCAACATCGGTCCAACCGCCCTTGATTTTAGCGATGTAGTCATCTAACCCAACGTGATCTGCACCTGCAGCTTTCGCTTCCGCTTCTTTATCTGGTGTACACAACACGAGAACGCGCATGTCTTTACCAGTTCCGTGAGGAAGTGCTACTGTACCACGAACCATTTGGTTAGCTTTTCTAGGATCAACGCCTAAACGCACTGCGATATCCACTGATGCATCAAATTTAGTAGTAGAGATTGCTTTTACTAATTCGCAAGCTTCTACTAATGAGTATGCTTTGCCTAAATCAACTTTAGACAATACTTCCTTTCTTTTCTTTGAAATTCTTTTCATGTCTTCTTGATTTATTTAGTATTTGGAGCAGATCCTCCTTTAACAACTACACCCATACTTCGTGCTGTACCAGCCACCATTGACATTGCTGAGTCAACCGTAAAGCAATTCAAATCAGGAAGTTTATCTTCAGCGATAACTCGAATTTGATCCCATGAGATTGTTCCCACTTTGGATTTATTCGGCTCAGAAGATCCTTTCTTAATTTTAGTTTGCTCAACGATTTGTACAGCTGCAGGTGCTGTTTTTAAAACGAAATCGAATGATTTATCTGCATATACAGTGATTACCACTGGAACCACTTTTCCGGGCTTATCTTGAGTTCGGGCATTAAACTGCTTACAAAACTCCATGATATTTACCCCTTTGGCACCCAGTGCCGGACCGATTGGGGGCGAAGGATTCGCCGCACCGCCTTTGATTTGCAATTTAATCAAAGCTGCTACTTCTTTAGCCATTTATTCACAATTTATGTAGTCAAACATAAGTACTCACGGGAAGCTTTGTTCGTTTTCCTTACTCCTACGGTTAATACACAATTAAACCTCTTTCTCAACTTGCATATAGCTTAGCTCTAGCAAGTTTTTTCTTCCAAATATTTTTACCATTACTTTCAGTTTCTTTTTCTCCTCATTGATTTCATCAACTACCCCACTGAAATTATTGAATGGACCGTCTATTACCTTAACATTTTCACCAACAACGAATGGAATTCTTAC
>JBJTWL010000045.1:0-10655 GCA_046081745.1 Flavobacteriales bacterium
CATGAACATTTCTCGTTTAGTGGGCTGGCTATAATACAGGCTTTACGCTACGATTTTAGCTTGACCGCTTATGCCGTGCTTCCCTTCATTCCAATCGCTTTATTGGTATCCTTTATCAATCCCGATAAGGTCAAAACACTAATCAAAACCCTTGCAATCATTGAGTTTATCTGTTTTTTACTTCCTGAATCTTGGGACCTAATTTATATTAATTACACAGGAAAACGAGCCAGTTTTGAGGTTTACACGTTTTACTTGTTGGGCCGAGACAATGATCAATTTTTATCCTTGTTCGGAAGGTTTTGGTTTGTGGTGGTATCTCTTATTTCGTGGTTCGGTTTGTTTTTATTTTTAATCAAGAAGAGTAGTGCAATAAACCTTAAAACGGACAGCCACCTGCGTGGAATTTCAAAGAGCTTAGTGCTTGGAATTATTGCGTTTCTGGTGGCACGTAATAACCTTGGTCCAAAACCCTTGGGTGTAGCAGATGCCTTGGTGACCCAGGATCCGTTTGAAGCACAATTGATTTTAAATTCTCCATTTGTGGTATTAAAGACCATTCAAAACAACCCGCTGCCAGCAGCTGCATGGATTTCTCGTGAACAAGAAGGTACACTTGTTAACCCTAAATTAACCCTAAGCAATGAACACGTCGAAAACCGATGGAATTTGATGTTTATCATTGTGGAAAGCTTAGGAACCAAACAGCTGAATAAAACGATAAAACACATTCCAATCACACCTTTTCTGGACTCCTTAGCAAAGATCCAAACCAATGAATGGGGCATGCACGGATTAGCAGAAGGCAAGACCTCCATAGAATGCCTACCCGCTATGTTTGCAGGCGTTCCCTCACTCCTTGAAACCCCTTTTATACTCAGCAATTTCAGCACTAATAAATTGACAGGTTTCCCACGAATTTGCCAGCAAAAAGGATATCAAACGTATTTTGTTCATGGCGCTCAAAAAGGATCAATGCGCTTTGATGCCATGGCAAATTCACTCGGATTTTCCCATCAGTGGTTTGAAAATTCCTTGCCCTCAAAAATATCCGATAGGGGAAGTTGGGGAGTACATGACCATGCTGTATTTAAACACTTAAGTAAAAAAATACCCGCGTTGAAAGAACCTTTCATGATGACCGTATTTACCCTGTCCACCCATGAACCTTACGATATTCCAAGGGATTTCAAACAATTATACCCTGCATTACCCAACGAAGATTGTTCATACCGATTCATGGATGAACAACTGCGAAAATTCTTTGAAACGAACAGCGGAAAAGCTTGGTTCAAAAATACCCTCTTTGTTATAAGCGGAGACCACACCCCTGTTCACTTGGACAACGCACGTTATCAGATTGAAGATTACTTTGCTGTACCCATGCTTATTGTTCCACCAAAAGGGACAAACCAGCGCTTTTCCGTCATAGAACAACAAGCCTTAGTGCCTGAACTTTGCAAGGTAATGGGATGGGAAACACAACTCTACTCCTATTACAAGCGTCAAAACAAGGATCATATTCGCAATTTAAATGGTGTTTATTATGTGTGGAATACCGAGTATGAAATACAATTCAATGAAACAAATATGCAGTGGCGCGTTATCACAAAAAGTTTAAAAAATTCTTCACGTTCCGATAAAAAATTATTAAATTTGAAAATAGAAGCCTCTAAAACGAAACTCTTATCCCTACTACAACGTTTTAGAAGAGATCTTCGACTGAACAGAACACACCGATGAAAGAGCGCATTTGGTTTATTGTTAATCCAATTTCTGGAGGCCGCAAAAAAGCGGAACTTCCCGAACTGATTGCTGCGCATCTCAATCATAATAAGTTCACCTACGAAATTATTTACACGGAACATAAAGGCCATGCCGTCGAACTCGCTCAAAAAGCAGTTGATTTAGGGATAGATATTGTTTGTGCCGTAGGAGGTGATGGTTCAGTGCATGAAGTTGGTACCACTTTAATTGGTTCTAACACTCAATTAGCGATCATTCCACTGGGATCAGGAAACGGACTCGCTCGCCACATGAAAATTCCATTAAAGATAAAAGAGGCACTTGAGTGTATCAATTCAGGCAACATCATAGAAATGGATACATTAAAAGTCAACAACAAGCCAATTCTTGGTTTTGGAGGATATGGCTTTGATGCGTTGATTGCTAAAAAGTTTGCTGGATCTACCAAACGAGGCTTTACCTCTTATGTCAAACTGGTTATCCAAGAAGTTTTCAAATACAACCCGATCAACGTATCCATTGATGCCAACGGTCAGGTTAGAAAACTGCCTGTTTTTCTGTGCACCATTGCAAACACCTCAGAGTTCGGAAATGGATTTATTGTATCGCCTAAATCGGATGCAACCGACGGTAAATTTGAATTAGTTATCCTCAAACCGTTTTCTTTTTGGAACATTCCGGCCATGTTGTTCCGATACTTTTCCGGTAGAACTGACCACAGCGGATTAACTGAAGTTATTAAAACGGATCACGCCACCTTAGTACTTCCACATTCATACGGGCAAATTGACGGTGAACCAATATCTTCAGGAAAAAAAGTCCAAGTAGATGTTGTTCCGCGAAGCCTTCGCATTATTGTAAAATAACATGAACTTTATTGATTGGGATCTCCCAGAAATTTTAATTCGGCTAAACGCGTTGCCTGCCGATAAAAAACCACAGTGGGGTAGTTTCAGCGCCCAACATATGGTAGAACACCTAACGAACGGATTGTCACTTTCAATAGGGGAAGTTAACTTACCAATGGAAGTTTCCGATGAAAAAGCCGCGAAATCAAAATCTTTTTTATTGAACGAAAAACCCTTTGCTAAAGACATTAAAGTTGGGTTTGTAAACCCCTCAAATCCTTTAAAATGTAGTGAATTAGAGTTAGCGGTAGATGCATTTATTGAGGGCTTTATTGCTTTTGATGAGTACTATGAATCCAATCCAAATGCTACTCATCCTCACCCCTACTTCGGTTCCCTTAATCATGAGGAGTGGATTTTACTCCACCGAAAACACATTACCCATCATTTCGAGCAATTCGAAATTTGATCCTGCTGAAAATTAGCAATTTCTAACAATTAGTTTTGATTATTTAATTGTAATATTGTTCTTTAACTTTAAACCAACCCGTTATGAAACATGTTTTCCTTTTTATTCTTTTAGGTAGCCTAGGGTTTAATGCCATGGCACAAACCGTTGATGAAATTATTAATGCCTATCACCAAACCATTGGCGGATCTAAATGGGACAATGTGAACGGACTTCGAATGAATGCAAACGTTGAACAAGGCGGAATGAAAATACCTGTCGAAGTCGTGATGTTAAAAGACGGGAGAATGTATACCGAAATTACCCTTATGGGAAACACGATGATCATGCAAGCCTATGATGGTTTAACGATGTGGACAACAAATTTTATGTCTATGGAAGCTGAAAAAGCGCCTTCAGATGAATCGGAAAATGCAAAGCGGGCCGCTAAGGAGTTCCCGAATGCATTAATCAGCTATAAGAGTTTAGGATACGTTCCAACCCTAATCGGTTCTGAAACAATCGATGGTACCCAGTGCCATAAAATTAAACTGGAAAAGAAAACGATGCTTGCTGAAGGAAAAGAAGTTCCGAACGTTGAATATTACTACATAGACAAAGAAAATAACATTCCTATTTTAACCGAAACTGAAATCCAAACCGGCGAAATGAAAGGTAAGATTTCACAAACAAAATATTCCGACTATCAAGAAATTGAAGGTGTTTTTATTGCCTTTTCGAACACCTCAGGAATTAAAGATGGCATGTCACAAACCATCCAATACGATAAGGTTGAACTCAATCCGAAAGTAGACGAATCTAAGTTTTCTTTTCCTAAAAAATAACCCATGCGCAAATTATTGTTATGCCTGTCCACGGTTGGATTGGTTGTGTCTTCGTGGGCACAAACCCCGTCTTTAAATGCAGGCGATTATTTCGGAGATCTCAAGGCCAGACACATTGGTCCTGCATTAATGAGTGGTAGAATCTCTGATGTAGAACTGCATCCAAAAAACTCAAACGTTGTATTGGTCGGTGCAGCCGGTGGTGGGGTATGGAAATCCCAAGATGGCGGCGTTCGATTTACTTCAATTTTTGATCAATATTGTCAATCCATTGGATGCATTAGCATAGATCCCAGCGATCCTGATAATACGTACTGGGTTGGTACCGGAGAAACGTGGACACGTAACAGTGTATCTGCCGGAGATGGTATCTATAAAACCACCGATGGAGGTAAGAACTGGACCAAGATGGGGCTAGAAAAATCTGACCGAATTGCTTCCATCCAAATTAATCCTAAGAATCCAAACGAAATATTCGTTGCCGTATTAGGTGCATTGTGGGGACCAAGCAACGATCGAGGAATTTATAAATCAAGCGATGGTGGAAAAACATGGAATAACATCTTATTTGTAAATAATACCACGGGTTGTTCAGAACTGGTCATGGATCCCAGTAATCCTTCCATTCTCTACGCTGCATTTTGGGAATTCCGCCGAACCGCCTATGGGTTTAATTCAGGGGGCATAAACAGTGCCTTGTATAAAAGTATAGACGGTGGAACCACATGGAAAAAAATTGAACAAGGATTGCCTCAAGGAGAAAAAGGACGCATTGCGGTATCGATTGCACCATCCAATCCATCCATTGTTTATGCCGTAATTGAAGCAAAAAAGAAAGAGGAAAAAGGACTTTATCGCTCGGATGACGGTGGAAATACATGGACATTTCTCAATGGTGATTTTGCCCTAACGGTACGTCCGTTTTATTTTTCTAGAATTAGCATACACCCGAACGATCCCAACATCATCGCGAAAGCAGGGTTATTTGGTTCACTGAGTCGAGATGGTGGTAAAACCTTCAAGAATCTCGGCTCGATGCACGCCGACATTCACGACATAGCGTTCGACAAAAATCAACCGGATAAGTTATTTGTTGCCACAGATGGTGGTGTTTATCGATCACTTGATGGTGGCTCCAGTATGGAAATGGTTGAAAACCTTCCTGTTAGTCAATTCTATCATGTGAGTTTGGACCAAAGAAATCCATATTATGTATACGGGGGGCTTCAAGATAACAATTCATGGTTTGGTCCATCCGCAAGCCCGGGAGGAGTGGAAGCTCGTGATTGGGAATTGGTAGGACAAGGCGATGGATTCAGGGTATTTCCTCACCCTACCCACCCAAATATCGTATACTCAGAGATGCAAGGAGCAGAAGCAATTTGGCGCTTCGATGTAGAAAAACAACAACTCAAAACCGTTAAACCTTATCCCCTTGAAGGAGATCCTAAACTCAGGTTCAATTGGAATGCGTCATTAACAACCAGTAAACACCATGCCGATCGACTCTATGTAGGAAGTCAATTCGTTCATATATCGAACGATCGAGGGGATAGCTGGACTAAAATATCACCAGACTTAACCACCAACGATAAATCAAAACAAAATCAAGAAGCATCTGGCGGACTTTCTGCAGATAATTCGGGTGCTGAAAATCATTGTACCATCTTCACCATTGCAGAGTCCCCACTCAGCGACCAAATACTATGGGTTGGTACAGACGATGGAAACGTACAACTTACAAAGGATGGCGGAAAAACGTGGGAAAACGTTACCAAAAATATAACGGGACTTCCAGCAAACACGTGGTGTTATCACATTGAGGCAAGCGTGTTCGGAAAGGAAATTGCGTATGCGGTATTTGATGGACATACCAAAAATGATTACACGGCCTATGTCTATAAAACCGTAGATTTTGGTAAAACATGGCAATCCATTGCAACCTCAGAAATCACTGCGTTTGCTCGAAACATACAAGAAGACTATTCAAACCCACAAGTACTTTACCTCGGTGCTGAAAATGGATTGTATATTACGATTAATGGAGGAAAAACCTGGGCTGCCTTCACGAATAACTTCCCTAAAGTTGCGGTGCATTACTTAGAGTTACACCCAACGAAACACGCCCTTGTTGCAGCTACGCATGGAAGAGGAATCATTATAATTGATGACGTTCGTCCAATCAACTCTATAAAAGAGGAATTATTAACCAAGAATCTAAGCTTCTTCGACGTGTCTACGTTTACCCTTCCTGAAAAAAGTAATTTCGGAGGGACTGCCGCTGAGAATGAATTTGTTGGAGATAACCCGAGCAGCAACGCGATTTTTAGATATTTCCTTCCAAAGCGACATACCTTTGGAAAAATGACCGGAGAAATCACTACCCCTGAGGGTGTGTTGGTGTCAAAGGTTGAGGTAGGAAAAAATAAAGGGATTAATACGATTGAATGGGCTTTCAATGCCATTGCTCCTAAAGTTGCAAAAGGTAAAGGGTTCTCTGTGGCACCGCCTCCTTTCGTTAGCGCAGGAACCTACAAACTCAAGATTACCAAAGGAAATGAAGTATTTGAGCAAGCATTTAATGTTAGCTACGACACCAGTTCCACCTTTACGCTGGAAGAACGTAAGAAACAACAAGAAACCACAAAAAAAATGTTTGATATGATTCAAGACTTAGCCTACTTGGTGTATCAAATTGATCAATGGGACGCCAAAGTGACCGAATACAAAACTAAGCATACCAAAACGGAAAAGTTCGTGGATGCATTACGTATGGATCTAACCGCGATGCGAAATACCTTGGTAGTAACCACAGGGGATAATTATGTTGGAGCCGCAGAAGATGAATTACGTGAAAAATTGAATGAGATATTCTCAACGGTCTCTAGTTACTTTGGGGCACCTTCGAGCTCGGAGTTGGCTAACATCAACGTGCTCTCCAATGAATTGAACAACGCAAAAAAACAGTTTGGTGTACTTCAAGAAACAAGAATAAAAGCGTTTAGGTCGCTTCTTGAAAAGGATTCAGCCATTGCAATGCCAGAGATATTGTCGTTTGAGGAATTCATAAAACAGTAATGGAATTTAGTGTTCAAATTCAGGAGACCTTACCCTGCGATATCGAAAGAGCCTTCAAAACACCCATGCTTTGCGATGTCACACTCATCCACACTGGGTATGGCTTAATGCCCCGATTAACACACGTAAGTGACGATTCGAATTGGGGAAAACCAGGCAGTTCAAAACGGGTATATGCCGCTAAATCATGGACACAAAAAGGCGGATTCGTCTCAATGGATCATGTTCTTGAACGTAAGGAAAATGAACGATGGAACATTAAGGTAGATCAGTTTCAGGCCTGGATGCTCGGATTTTACCAGTTTAATGGGACCTGGGAAACCACTGCAAAAACAGAGGAAACTACAGAAATACAATATTCCTATGTATTAAAGGCAAAAGGAAGCTTATTAATACCATTTCAATGGCTTTTTGCGCATATTTTTTGGAAGCGATATATGAGACATGTGCTAACCAATATAAAGCAACTCATTGCGAATAACACCTCATTGATGTATGAGTAAATTCTTTGCTTGCCTGGTTTCAATTTGCCTATTTTGGGGGATGCTGTTAACTACATCGTGTAAACAAGAACCCTCACCCAATCCTACAACGATTACTCCAAAATCGCCTAAAAAACAAATTCCATATATGGAAGGCGATATTCTATTTCAAATCTCAACTTCTGGACAAGGCAAAGCCATTCAGTTAGCCACCAACTCACCTTACTCACATTGTGGAATTCTGTTCAGAGAAAATAATGAATGGATGGTGTTTGAAGGCGTGCAGCCCGTAAAAAAAACGCCTTTAACCGAATGGATTAAACGAGGTCAACATAACATAGTGGTGAGCAAACGGCTGAAGCATGCAGAGCACCTCTTAACTGCTTCGGTTAAAAACCGAATGAAAATGGAGGCCAGTAAATTCATTGGAAAAAATTACGACCTGACCTTTGAATGGGATGACGAGCGCATCTACTGTTCTGAATTGGTTTATAAGATATATCAACGTGGTGCGGGAATTGAAGTAGGTAAACTTCAGAAATTAAGTGAATTTGATCTTACTTATCCAATCGTAAAAGCCAAATTAGTGGAGCGCTATGGCAAGAAAATCCCTCTGGATGAGCCCGTAATTTCTCCGGGAGCAATTTTTGCTGATACCAGCTTGGTGGAAGTTTTTATTCAATAAAAAATCCCTCCGAAGAGGGATTTCAATAAAACAACCAATCAAAACCAATTAAATTTCAGTTACTACCTCATACCGATCCATTAATTTCCTCAAATTTATGAGCGCGTAGCGCATACGACCCAAGGCCGTATTAATGCTGATATCTTCCATTTCCGCAATTTCCTTAAACGATAAATCTTGATACAAGCGTTGATAAATAATTTCCTTTTGAGCTGTAGGTAATTCGTCTAAGAAACGAACCACTTGGGTTTCTAATTCTTCCTTACAGGTAATCTGTAGTACATTTAAATCGTCATTAGACAAGCGACTAAATACCGAATAATCTTCCGATGCAGAACGAGTTTCAGAGAGGAATCGCACCTTTTTATTCTTACGGAACCCGTCGATAATCAAGTTGTGCGCGATTCGCAAAACCCATGGTAAAAATTTCCCCTCTTCATTGTAATTTCCACTTTTCAGGGTAACTATCACTTTCATGAAGGTGTCCTGAAAATAATCATTAGCCAACTCAGGGTCTTTTATTTTTGATAAAATAAATCGGTAAACACGGTCTTTGTGGCGCATGATTAATAATTCAAACGCTTTTTCATTTCCGTTAACATATAGCTTTACTAGCTCTTGATCTCCTAATGATACTATAGACATAATTTACAGTTAATCCAAGAATTTGGGGTTAAGTAAATTTGGTGTCTATAGGCGAGCTCGTTTAGATTTGTAAAACGTAAAAGTAAAGATTTCTTGTGTAAGAACCTAGTCAATTAACTTTTTACTACTTTCATTGAAAATTCATAGGCATATGACGAACAACGTGCTTTGGATGGGCTTAGTTACCCTCCTTGGATTTCCAATCCTTGGATATTTTCTAAGCTATGGCCGTGATTTTACGCAGATAATCGAATTTCTAAAGCTACCTTCCTTTGCCATAATCCCAGTAGGTTATGGACTCATGTTTGGATTTTCTTATGCTTTCCTTGCCCTACTTTTTATGGATGCCCCCATTTTTGATTCCTTAGAAAACCGCATGGAACATCTCATGAAACAACTTAAACTTACCCTCGGTAAAGGCTTATTTTTATCCGTATGCGCAGGGGTTGGAGAAGAATTATTATTTAGAGCGTCCGTTCAACCATACCTGGGAATTTGGGTTACTTCCATTCTCTTTGTCGCTATTCATGGCTACTTAAACCCTTGGAACTGGCGATTCAGCCTTTATGGTCTGATTATCTTGCCGTTTGTTGTTCTTCTCTCGTATGGCTTTGAACAGTTTGGGTTGTGGTTCGCCATCATGGCACACACCGCCTATGATGCCGTACTATTTACGAGTATTGTAAAAAACAAAGACGAACATCGTTAAACGGATAGCCGTTGCTTTTTCTTAATTTTACCCCGTGAAAGCCTTACGGTCGCCTTTTTTACTTGGATACTTGCTTGTGTTGAGCGCTTGCCTCTTGACCCTGTTACTGAACGAAAAAATTCCGCTTCAACTCGCGACGAACCAACTACACCAGCCCGTTTTGGATGCCATCATGCCATACCTCACGATGCTTGGTGATGGGATTTTTGTTCTTTTACTCGGCGTTGTATACGTGCTTTTCATCCATCGAAGTACCGGATGGCTCATCCTTATAAGCTACTTATTTTCTTCATTGATTGTTCAATTCAGTAAGCATGTCCTTTTTCCGGATGCCATGCGTCCCTTTTTCTATTTAAAATCCATTCCCAGTTTTCATGCCATTCCGGATTTCCTGTACTATGAATACCACAGTTTTCCATCCGGACATACCGCCAGTGCCTTCGCGCTCGCTACCATATTGAGTTTTTCAGCTAAAGATAAACCCATCGCATCGCTTAGTTTATTATGTGTGGCTTGTCTTGTAGGGTTCTCAAGAACCTATCTTTCACAGCATTTTTTAGTGGATGTAATGGTAGGATCTCTCATCGGAGTAACGAGTGTCTACCTACTTCGTGCCGCTATACCAAGTACATGGTTTACCATCCAAACTCCCTATTTAAAGCGATGAATACTAAAACCATTGGAATTGCAATTGCGGTATGCATCCTACTGTTTGTGCCCTTTTTAGGAAGCGTACATCTCTTTGATTGGGACGAAATCAATTTTGCAGAATGCGCACGAGAAATGGTTACCAGTGGAAACTATTCCACCGTTACCATTGATTACCTACCCTTTTGGGAAAAACCTCCGTTATTTATCTGGATGCAGGCGATTTCCATGAAGATTTTTGGAATCAACGAATTCGCTGCGCGATTTCCAAATGTACTTGCTGCCTTTTTTACCATCCTCACCTTAATCTATCACGGGACGCAACACCAAAACCAAAAATTCGGCTTTTGGTGGGCCGCTTTTTACCTCGGTTCTTTTTTACCGAACATGTATTTCCATTCCGGAATTATTGATCCTTGGTTTAACTTGTTCATCTTTAATTCCATCGCCTTTTATTACCTTGGAACAACGAAACAACGGATTCATGAATTCCTTTATGCTGGGCTGTTCGCCGGACTTGC
>JBJTWL010000046.1:0-3427 GCA_046081745.1 Flavobacteriales bacterium
GAATACCTGAGCGCACCACATATCCGTGCTCATCTTCTTCTCGCGTGGGCTCCATGTAGGGTTTGGCACCACGTTTCACTGTTTCTTCGAAGGCCTTGGTGGCATCTTCAACCCACAGGGCAACAACTTTTACCCCATCGCCATGTTTTACGATGTGCTCATTGATTTCACCCCCTTCATTTAAGGGTGTAGTTAACACTAAACGGATTTTATCTTGACGCAACACATAAGAAACTCGATCTTTCATACCCGTTTCCAACCCAGCGTAGGCTTCTGATTGAAATCCGAATGCCGTTTTATAATATAATGCGGATTGCTTTGCGTTACCAACATACATTTCCACATAATCGGTTCCAAGTAATGGTAAAAAATCTTCAGCATCTTCGAAGATCTTCTTCAATCCATACTCATAGTTCGCAATGTCTTTTAAATTTTTAATCTCTGCTCCCATGTTGTAAATTAAACTCTATTTATTAATGAATCCATGACTTTTCATAGCCTTCTACTTTAAGTCCTAAGGCTTGCTTAGTTACTTTAAGCGGCCTAAAGGTATCTATCATTACCGCTAATTCCTGTGTTTCAGTTTTACCAATACTTCGCTCATAAGCTCCTGGATGGGGGCCGTGCGGAATCCCCGCAGGATGCAAGGTAATCTGTCCTTGTTCAATATTATTTCGACTCATGAAATCTCCATCCACATAGTACAATACCTCATCAGAATCAATGTTACTATGATTGTAAGGCGCTGGAATAGATTCTGGATGGTAATCGTATAATCGAGGGACGAACGAACACATCACAAACCCCGTAGTTTCAAACGTTTGATGCACGGGTGGTGGTTGATGCACTCTTCCGGTAATGGGTTCAAATTCATGAATAGAGAAGGCATACGGGAAATTATAGCCATCCCAACCTACTACATTAAACGGGTGGTGTGCATACACATAGTCATATATCACATCCTGTTTCTTAATTCGAATTAGGAACTCCCCTTCCTCATCGTGTGTTTCTAACACATGGGGTGGACGAATGTCGCGCTCACAAAATGGAGAATGTTCTAGTAACTGTCCAAACCAATTCCTGTAGCGCTTCGGAGTGTACACCGGATTGAATGATTGTACAATAAATAAACGATTATTCGAATCATTAAAATGAAGTTGATAAATCATGCCACGAGGAATCACCAAGTAGTCTCCATACGAAAAATCAATATTTCCAAGCTGTGTTTTAAGCGTTCCGCTGCCTTTGTGAACAAATAATACCTCATCAGCATCGGCATTTTTGTAAAAATAATCCGTTGTAGATTGCTGAGGCGCTGCGAGTTCGATATAACAATCCGAGTTTATTAAAACAGGCGTTCTACTCTCCAAATAATCAGCCATGGGTGTAAGCTGAAAACCTTGTAAGGAAAACATGGTCATGTGCTTTTCCAATGCCACCTCCGGCGCAATATTCGTTTGTCCTTTAATTTCTTTAACCACCGTTGGTGGATGGACATGATACATTAAGGTGGACATCCCATCAAAACCAACTGTACCAAAGAGCTGCTCGTGGTATAAATTGCCATTGGGCTGTCTGAACACCGTGTGGCGTTTTGAAGGAATTTGTCCAAGTTTGTGATAAAAAGGCATTTTTCTATGGTTTAGAAATCAAAAGTACCGCTAGGTGGACCAAGATACAAATGATTTTCGTCAGTTTTTACAATATCTACGCTTTTCAGGCAGATTCTTACTTAAATTTGTGATATGGGAAAAACTATTATCATTGGTGCAGGCGGCCAAATTGGCACTGAACTTACGCTTGCATTGCGCCAGAAACAAGGGCGCGAAAACATCATAGCAGCCGATCTTAAACCCAAGGCACCCACATTAATTGAAGATGGACCCTATGTCACCTTGAATATTTTAGATAAAGAATCCGTTCGTTCATACCTGATTGAACAGCAAATAGAAACCGTTTATTTGTTAGCAGCACTTTTATCCGCAACGGCTGAGAAAAACCCTGAATTCGCATGGAAGCTCAATATGGAAGGATTATTTACTATCCTGGATTTGGCAAAAGAAGGTCATGTTAAAAAAATATTCTGGCCAAGCTCCATCGCTGTATTTGGTCCAACAACGCCTGCAGATCATACCCCGCAATTCACCGTTATGGAACCAAGCACAGTTTACGGTATATCCAAACAAGCTGGTGAACAATGGTGCGCTTATTATGCAAGCAAATTCAATGTCGATGTGCGAAGCATTAGATACCCTGGCCTCATTTCCTATAAAAGTCCTCCAGGGGGTGGAACAACCGATTATGCGGTAGATATTTTTTATCAGGCGAAACGCACTGGGAAATACACCTGCTTTCTATCAGAGGAGACGGCCCTTCCAATGATGTTTATGGATGATGCCATCCGTGCAACGATTCAATTGATGGACGCACCAAAAGAGGATTTACGCGTTAAGACCGCATACAATCTTGGAGGAATATCATTTACTCCCGCAGAAATAGCAGCCACGATCAAGAACCATCTTCCTGCGTTTGAGATCACTTATGAACCCGATTTCAGGCAGTCTATTGCAGATTCTTGGCCAAATTCAATTGATGATTCTTACGCACAATCCGATTGGAAATGGAAAATTGGATTTGATTTAGAGCGAATGGCTAAAGAAATGTTAGAAAATATTTCATAGTTATTTTACTGATTTACAGGTGTTTATCGGTTTTATTAACACTTTTTTGTGTTTTGTTTAATTTTTTTTGATAATTATTAAACACTTTTGTTTAATTTTATATCGAAATAATTAAACAATATGTCAACTATAGAATTCAACGAAGCCTTAATTGATTTGCAAGGGAACCTCTTTTCATTCGCATTAAACTTCACCAAGAATCGTGAGGACGCACGTGATTTAACGCAAGAAACCTTACTCAAGGCGATAAACTATCGCTCATATTACACGCCTAATACCAACTTCAAAGCGTGGGTATTTACCATAATGAGGAACATCTTCATCAATCAATATCGACGAAATGCGAAAACACGGATGATTTTCGATCATTCGGAAGATTCGTATTTGGTGACCAACCACAAATCGAACATGGGTTCACCTACTGAGCGTATTGCAACCAAGGAAATTACCCAGAAAATTGAAAACTTATCCGACGAGTTAAAAATGCCATTTAAAATGCATTTCGAAGGATATAAGTATAAGGAAATCGCTGATTCAATGAAATTACCGATTGGTACGATAAAAAGTCGTATCTTCATAGCTAGAAAGCGGCTAATGGACGAGTTGCCAGACTATCAATACTTAGACAATTAGTTCATGAATAAAAAAGCTACTATTCTTGGCGCAGGAATTTCGGGATTATCAGCTGCTGCTTTTCTTGCCAAATCGGGCTGGGATGTCACCATTCTAGAAAAAAACCCCACCAT
>JBJTWL010000047.1:0-2911 GCA_046081745.1 Flavobacteriales bacterium
TTAAATCTAAAAAGGGCACTACCCCTGCCGAGATTTACAAGCCTATAAAACTGTTCTACATTATTGGATTAATTCTTATTCTTGCTAGTATTCCATGGCCATTTCGAGCAAATTTGGGTGGAGCCTGGTTCTAACCGCAGGCCTTATAGTCGCTTGTAGCGAATCTGATCCCTCTATTAATTCGTCCTCCTCTGCCCCCTCGGGGGAAGAGCTCTATACATTGCACTGCGCAAGTTGTCATGGTGAAGGCGGCGATTTAGGAGTGTCTGGCGCAAAAAACTTAAAAACAACCGCATTGAGCATTAAAGAGATTAAGCACATTATTAAAACAGGGAAGAACGCAATGCCTTCTTTTCGTGGTGTTCTTGGCTCTGATAGACACATTGACTCTGTGAGCCGTTACGTAACCACCTTACACCAATAATGGCACACCCAACCATTGATGAAATCGAAGAACGATGCTTGTTAGTAGCCGTTATTCATGGGGGTGTTGACGAACGCTTAGCGCACGAGTACTTAGACGAGTTAGCGTTCCTCGCAGAAACGGCCGGTGCTCGGGCTGAATTTGCATTTACCCAAAAACTTCCCTTTCCAAACCCAAGGACTTATGTTGGAGAAGGAAAATTACAAGAGATTAAAGAGTATGCCGATGCGCATAATATTGATGCTGTCATATTTGATGACGAACTGAGCCCTTCACAACTTAGAAATATTGAACGTGAACTCAATCGAAAAATCATCGATCGAAGTATTCTCATCTTAGATATTTTTGCCAAACGCGCGCGAACGTTCCACGCAAAAACGCAAGTAGAACTGGCGCAATTACAGTATATGCTTCCACGACTAACCCGAATGTGGACGCACCTTGAACGACAAAAAGGGGGGATTGGAATGCGTGGACCTGGGGAATCGCAAATTGAAACGGATAGGCGAATTATTCAGCAACGCATTGCCTTAATGAAGGAACGTTTGAAAGAAATTGACAAGCAAATGAGCATTCAGCGTGGCAACCGTGGACAATTGGTTAGAGTCGCGTTGGTGGGATATACGAATGTGGGTAAAAGTACCCTCATGAATTTGGTCTCCAAATCCGATGTTTTTGCAGAAAATAAATTATTTGCTACCCTTGACACGACCGTGCGTAAGGTAGTTATCGATAACCTTCCCTTCTTGCTTACCGATACCGTAGGATTCATACGAAAACTTCCAAAACAACTGCTAGAATCCTTTAAGTCTACGTTGGATGAAGTGCGTGAAGCTGATCTATTGGTGCATGTATTAGATTTATCGCATCCAAATTTCGAAGATCATTTTGAAACCGTTAATACAACCTTACAAGAAATTGACAAGGAAGAGAAACCGACAATCATTTTATTTAATAAAATTGATTCATTAAGTGAAGAAGTTTCTTTGGATGAATTAAAGCGAACATGGATGGCGCGTTTGGGTGGTCGTCCTTGTATTTTTATTTCCGCCGTTGACAAAACGAATATTGATGAATTAAAGCAGGTGCTTTATCATGAAGTGCAACGTATTTTTAAAATACGTTACCCATACAACGATTTCCTTTATTAAGTAGTAGCACAAAAAAAGGGGCCGAAGCCCCTTTTCTTAAAAACTCAATGTTTTCTTATCGAACAACCACTGATTTAGTTGAAGTAAATCCGTTAGAAGCAATTCGAACAATGTAATTTCCTTTAGCAAGGTTTGCCGTAGCAAAAGTAACGGTTTGGAAACCATTAGCATTTGACAAAGCAGATGCATTCAATACGCGTCCTTGAAGGTCAAGAATTTCAATGCTGTAATCTGCATCTTTCGCGTTGAAGTTTACATTAATTACGTCTGATGCTGGGTTAGGATAAACTACGAATTCCGTTAATCCTAATTCATCAAGACCGTTTGTGCACGCACTGCTAGAAACCACTACATCATCAATGTAGATGTTATTTCCATATTTATTGTCGTTAGTAAAACGAACGAATAATGCAGGTGCGTTAGCATAAGCCGCTAAGGACACACACTCTTGACGGAAGTCAGAAGCTGCTGCAGGACTAAAACTAGTAGTTTGGTCAGCACCCGTAGCTAACTGAGTACTTTCTTTACTGTAAATATTCGTATATGGGCCATCACAAGCGGTAGATACTGAAACAACTAATTTATCAAAATAGGTTCCATCGTACCGTCGGTTTGCTACTTTAAAGTTTAACGATGGGTTGTTCTGACCAGCTAAGTTGAACGCCTGTGTAATGAAGTGATCAAGCTCACCCGTTGCAGAATAACTAAACGTATTAATTCCCATCAAGCCACTGAACGTTGCCGCGGTTAAATATTCCCACGTAATATCGTCATCCGGGTTTAACACCTGCCAGTTAGCATAAGGAAACGCGCTGTTTGAGAAATCTTGCATGGTATTAATCGGTGTGGTAGTAGTTCCACTAATATATTGAAGCAACTGCGTAATGGTAGAGTTCGCTGGATTTCCATCGTTGGAGGTAATGGTAATTGTCGCTGTAGCAGAGCTTGCCAAAGAAACGTTACCTAGATTCACTTGGGAAACACCATAGGTTGCTAAGTTTCCTGTCCAGTTGTACGTAATTGGGTTAGGAATTCCTGTTACAGAAATGGTAGCCGCTGTCAAGGGTTGCGTTCCGTTGTTTTGAAGCGTAACGCTCAACGTAAAGTCTGCACAAGAAGTGGTTGTTCCAGTATAAGACAAAAGCGCTGGATCCGTTGGCAATGAAGCCGGAGCTGGGCAGTCTCCCACTGCAGTATACAAAGCAGCCGCATTTGCTTGGCCAACCTCTTCAATAACCCTATTCGGACATATTTTATAAATCGTAGGAAAATAACCAATGTTATAATCGTTATTGATTTGATTTGCCGTGGCAGAAGCTGGGTTAGCCATAGGGAA
>JBJTWL010000048.1:0-3882 GCA_046081745.1 Flavobacteriales bacterium
CGCTGAATCATTTCGGCATGTCGCTTACCGATATGACCGGCACCTACTACGGCAAATTTTATTTTTTCTTTATTATTCATTACGAAATACGTTGTACTTTTTCATTTAACAGCTCATAGACCTGGTTGGTTTCTGGACAAGTAGCGCGGTTATTAGCATCAAACTCTAGACGATGTCCATACTCGCTCACCCAGCCAATTTGTCGACCTGGATTTCCAACAATTAGCGCATACGGCTTAACAGCTTTGGTGATTACTGCGCCTGCACCAATCAAGGCATACTGACCAATTTCATTTCCGCACACGACGGTGGCATTGGCTCCAATACTCGCACCTTTCCTAACGATCGTTTGCGCATATTGATCTTTGCGAATTACATGACTACGTGGGTTTATCACATTCGTAAAAACCATGGAAGGACCGAGGAATACGTCATCTTCACAAATCACGCCGGTATAAATAGATACGTTATTCTGGACTTTCACATTTTTCCCAAGAACCACCCCAGGAGACACCACTACATTTTGCCCTATATTACATCCTTCGCCAAGGTGTGAATCTGGCATAATATGCGAGAAATGCCAAATTTTAACCCCTTTTTCGATGTGACATCCGGCATCAACAACGGCAGTATCATGTATAAAAAAATCCATCATTTTTGAATATAATCATCAAAATTCTTGTGTTCCATCGCATAAAGTTCGTCCGAACTCAAGCCTTTAAAATACTCATAGGTTAAAGCCAATCCTTCTGCCCTTCCCACCTTAGGTTCCCATCCCAATATGGATGTTGCCAATGAAATATCAGGTCGACGTTGTTTAGGGTCGTCAATGGGCAAAGGTTCAAAGATGATTTTTTGATCTGTTTTGGTGAGTTGGACAATTTCTTCGGCAAAATCTAAAATGGTGATCTCGTCTGGATTCCCAAGATTCACAGGCTGAGCATAGTCACTCATTAACAAACGATAAATGCCTTCAACCAAATCATCCACAAAGCAAAAGGAACGGGTTTGAGACCCATCGCCAAAGACCGTAAGATCTTCTCCTCGCAAGGCTTGACCGATGAATGCGGGTAAAACACGACCATCATTTAACCTCATTCTTGGTCCATAGGTATTGAAGATGCGTGCAATTCGTGTCTCAATTCCATGGAAGGTATGATAGGCCATTGTCATAGCTTCTTGAAATCGCTTGGCTTCATCATATACTCCTCTTGGTCCTACTGGATTCACATTACCCCAATAGGATTCCGTTTGTGGATGAACCTCTGGGTCTCCGTACACTTCGGAGGTAGAAGCAATCAGAATGCGTGCATTTTTTTCTTTCGCCAAGCCCAAACAATGATGAACCCCGAGGGATCCAACTTTTAGCGTTTGTATCGGAATTTTTAAATAATCGATCGGACTTGCAGGGGAGGCAAAATGAAGGATATAATGCAAGTCACCGGGTATGTGTATGAACTTAGAGACATCTTGGCGATAGAACTCAAAATTCGGAAGCGGGAGTAAATGTTCGATATTCGCCATACGGCCAGTAATCAAATTATCCATCCCAATCACGTGAAAGCCTTCGCGAATGAAACGATCACACAAATGTGAACCTAAAAAACCAGCAGCACCTGTAATTAATATGCGTTCCTTCGTTCTCATCTTCCAATACTAAAATAATCAAATCCTTCGGCTCTAACTTCCTCGGGTTCAAAGATGTTACGTCCATCAAAAATCACATGTTGGGTCAAACGCTTGCGTATTTCCGAGAAGTCTGGGCTTCTAAATTCCGACCATTCGGTACAAATTACCAAGCCATCCATTTGATCCAATGCATCATATGCACTGGAAGCATAATGTAGCCTTGCACCAAATTGGGATTTCACATTTTCCATGGCTTCCGGATCATAAACCGACAAGGACACCCCTGCATCCAACAGCGCTTGTATTAAATACAAGGCAGGAGCCTCTCGTGTATCGTCAGTATCTGGTTTAAAACTGAGTCCCCATATTGCCAGTTTTTTCTGGGAGAGACCATGATGAAAAAATGAATTGATTTTCGGGAATAAAATAGTCTTTTGCTTGTCATTCACTTGCATAACGGCATCTAACAACTGAAAGGAATAGCCTTCCAGGGTACCGCTGTGATGCAATGCTTGGACATCCTTTGGAAAACAAGAACCTCCATACCCCATCCCTGGGAATAGAAATCGTTTACCAATACGCTCGTCAGCCCCCATACCCAAACGAACTGCATCTACATTGGCTCCTACCCGTTCACAAAAATTTGCAATTTCATTCATGAAGGTAATCTTGGTGGCTAAAAATGCATTCGAGGCGTATTTGGTAAGCTCAGCAGATTTTTCATCCATTATTAAAATAGGGTTTCCTTGACGAACAAAGGGTTTATACAAGGATTCCATCACCTTAATTGCACGTTGATCTGAGGCACCAATGACAATTCTATCCGGTTTCATGAAATCGGTAACCGCAAAGCCTTCTCGTAAAAACTCAGGGTTAGAAACTACGCTAAATTCGACTGTAGCTTGCTTAGCAATGCGTTCTTTGACCAATGCTGCTGTACCCACAGGTACAGTACTTTTATCCACAATCACTACATAGTGTGTGAGTAATGGTCCAAGCTCATCGGCCATATTCAAAATATAGGTAAGGTCTGCTTGTCCATCTGCACCCGGAGGGGTAGGTAAGGCTAAAAAAATCAGCTCGGCACCGACAATTCCTTCGGCAAGGTTTGAGGTAAAATGTAAGCGTCCATCATGTATGTTTCGCTCAATTAATACCGATAAATTAGGCTCATAAATGGGTGTAATTCCTTGTTTTAAGGATGCAATTTTAGCTTCATCAATATCTACACACGTAACGGTATTTCCCGTTTCAGCCAAACAAGTACCTGTTACCAGTCCTACATACCCAGTTCCTACAACCGCTATTTTCATATTTGATTAAAAAAGGATTGAACGCTGCTCACTATGTAATCGCGTTGGTCTTGTTTCATTTCTGTATGCATGGGTAAGCTTATCACGCGTTCAGTGAGGTAATCTGTAATGGGTAATTCCAAGGATTCGCTACCAAAGGCACTAAACATACGTTGACGATGTGCAGGAATCGGATAATAAATCATGCTTGGAATCTCACAATCCGACAAATAATCATAAAGGCGGTCGCGAAGTTCTGGTAACACCTGAAGCGTATACTGGTGATATACATGGGTTGAATAAGATTGTCTAGCAGGAATCTTTACATTCGGAATGGATTGAAACGCGTGGTCGTAAAACGCAGCCAATGCTTGACGTGCCTCATTGTACGAATCTAAGTGTTGTAGTTTAATACGCAATACGGCTGCTTGAATAGCATCTAAACGCGAATTACAACCTACCTGATCGTGATAATACCGTTTACTTTGTCCATGATTTGCTATCATTCGTAATGTTGAAGCCAAATCATCATCGTTTGTCATCATGGCCCCGCCATCTCCAAAACATCCCAAATTCTTACTCGGGAAAAAAGAAGTACACCCGATATGTCCCATGGTTCCTGTTTTAGCCACCTCCCCTGATGAAAAATAATAATCACACCCTATCGCCTGGGCATTATCCTCAATAACATACACGTTATGGTCATGTGCAATGCGCAAAATATCTTCCATGTTAGCCGCTTGACCGTACAAATGCACGGGTACAATGGCCTTAGTTTTAGGTGTTATAGCACGTTCAAGCGCTGCTGGGTCCATGCAATACGTATCTGAATCTACTTCTACAAAAACTGGAATTAATCCAAGTAAAGCAATTACCTCCGTTGTTGCAATGTAGGTGAACGAGGGCGTAATTACCTCATCTCCGGGTTTTAACCCAAGCCCCATCATTGCGATTTGCAGCG
>JBJTWL010000049.1:0-35617 GCA_046081745.1 Flavobacteriales bacterium
CAGATTGTCGAGAAAGTCCGCGAAGTAAATAAAAATTAACCATTCGTTTTTGAAGACGTTTTATTCCAATGGACGTAGGTGATTTCTGGATGATACGCTAATGCTGTCAAGCTGTTTGTAAAAGAAAGGGCAATATGAACAAAAAAGGCGATCCAAATGGTTCCGGACTGCAGGGTTAAAATACAAAGTACAAGTCCTAAAGGAATAGCGCCAAGCGTTTCGGATAACCCTTTAGGCACATGGGAAATTGCATACATTAATACGTTAACGGCAATGGCCACAACCACCCCAAGCGAATCCACTAAAAGAAATAAAAGTACTCCTCGAAACAAGAGTTCATACCCAAATAAATAAATTGCCCAACCCGTGAGATTAATTGCAAACGTTTTATTAGTCCAATGTTTGGCGCGAATTTGAGGGTAATTCAACAGGTTTTCAGGTTTTTTTGCCGAGCGGTAAGCCAAGGGGACGACCGCAATAGATAGGATTACAATCCAAAATAAACTGAACCAAGTTGTCTCAGCATACCAGGTTAATCCGACCTCTGCCAATGAGATTCCAAATAAAAACATAACAAGAATCAAGGGCAATACCCCAAGGATAAAAAAGCCCATGTATTTTGTGAAAAATATATGTTTTCGTGCCGCAACATCAAATTCATGAAGCCGATAAAATCTCTTCTTAATCCCTTCCGATTGTGCTAAAAACCAATATATAATAAAGGAAACGGTTACCGTTAAAATTACGGTTGAATCTACGAGTTCTTTATAAGAAAAAGATAAATTCAGTGGGAATGCTTTCATACTTAAGATAAATAATTGTTTTGTTTCCACCAGGTAATACAGTCTTGAATGGCTTCTTCAATGGGGGTTGCCGGCATATTTAACTCCTCCCGAGCTTTTTTCGGGGAATAACACTGCTTCATCGTAGCCTGTTTTGCAAAATGATACCCTAATTTCGGGGGCTTACCGGAAATACGTGCAAGGATCGAACTAAAAAACCCTAAACTATGGATTATAAAATCCGGTACTTTTTTCAAGGTGAATGGAATTCCACGAACGGCACAGGCTTTTTTTAAGAATTGTTCAAAGCTTAAATTCTCATTACCCGCAATGTAACATGACCCAGAAGTGCCTTTTATTAAGGCATTAACCGCAGCAACAGCGACATCTTTTGATGCTACAAAGTTTTTTATTCCAGAAGTATATCCAGGAAGGTTTCCATTGAATAGGGCCATTAACATTTTACCGGATGAAGGACCAGAATCAAACGGTCCGATCATGAACGTAGGATTAATAACCACTGCGGAAATTTCACCGATTTTACATTGATCAATAATATACGTTTGCGCTTTAAATTTACTATCTACATAATCCATTCGGTACGCTTCACCGTTAAAGGGTGTAAGTTCATTCCCTGGCTCAGAAGGAGAACCATGTCCAAAAGAACTTGCAGTACCAATTTGTACAAAGCGTTTAACGTTGAATTGTTTACACGCAGCCACTAGATGCTCAACTGCCATGTAATTTACCTTCCAAATCATTTCACTTCTTCGAGGCCACATTTGTGTTGAAGCGGCAACATTAATTACATAATCACAGCCCTCTACGGCTTGATACAGCGAATCTGGATCCAATAGATTCCCGTAACAATAACTTATGTCCAAGCCCTCGAGTACGCTTACTTTTCTACCTGGAAGTACCATAACTCGAACTTCATATCCTTGCGAAAGTGCCTCTCGGCAGATGCTTGAACCCAGCATCCCATCACCCCCTGTAATCAATACCCTCATCTTGTTTCTATAATATGTTAAAATTGTAGTTTATAATCTTCCACCAAGTGCAAGGCAAGTGTTTCATCCCCTCGTAAAGATTGTTTTATAGCTTCAAATAGCAATGTTTGAATTCCTGAAATCACCTCGGTTTACTACGGCATTATTATCCTGCGAAGTTAAAACTATTCGGTGAAATAAACGCGATGAACTCGATCGGAAATACCGGTCATAACCTCATATGGAATGGTGTTCATTTGTTTAGACAAGCGTTCTAAGGAACTTATATCATCAAAAACTACTACCTCATCGCCTTCCTTCACTTCTGAAAGCATTGAAACATCCACCATCATCATATCCATACAAATCATACCAACGGTAGGGCACCAAGTACCATGAATATTAACTCCGCCTTGACCATTGCTTAATGCCCTTGAAAATCCATCGCCATACCCTAAAGGAATGATTGCAATTTTCATGTCGTGTTTCGCGATAAAACTACGCGCATAACTAACACTTTCGCTTTCATTAACCCATTTGACTTGAGACACCACACTTTTCCATGCCAACACAGGATCCAATTGATGTTTTAAGATGGAATTCGTTAACCCATACATTCCTAAACCGAGGCGTACCATATTAAAGTGTGCCTCCGGATAATTCACAATGCCTTCTGAATTGGCCATATGGCATAAAAGGTCATGGGAAATCTGTGACTTCACCAATTGAATTACGGTTTGGAATCGTTCAATTTGAGCCAGGCTGAACGCCCTGTTTTCGGTTTCCTCTGATTCTACAAAATGAGAAAATACTCCTTTAATATAAATTTCTGGTTGCGCTTGGCAAACCGCCAGTAAGGACTTTATTTCATTGGGTTCAAATCCTAAACGACGCATCCCGGTATCTACTTCCACATGAATTGGATATCGATTGATATCAAGTTCAATTAATACACGAATGAAAAGATCCAATTGAGTAAAGGTGAAAATAGTTGGTTCTAATTGGTAGGCGATGCATTCTGAATAGCTTTCTGGGTCAGGGTTTAATACTAAAATCGGCTTTTTGATCCCATGTTTTCTTAACGCAACTCCTTCTGAGGTAAAGGCAACACCGAAATAATCTACCCCTTGAACTTCTAAAAATGCTGCCAATCGTTGTAATCCAGAACCATAAGACTGTGATTTCACCATCGCCAATAAATTTACGCCAGGGTGAATTAAATTTTTAAACCTTACTAGGTTATTTCTTAATGCCGATAAATTAATTTCTAAGGTAGTCTGATGTTGTTGTTCGCGCAAATTAGCCGCGAATCTCTCCATACCTGCTTTTCTCGTCCCTTTGAGCAGTACCACGGATCCTTCGGGGAAGGAAGATGGTAAGTTTTCAGGTAAATCTATAAAAACATGGTCTGGTTTGTATGGTTCTATTAGCGCCTCAAGTTGGGTACGTTTATCCATTGAGTTTTTATCCAAGCCCACATAAATACAATGAGGCCTGCCTCTGTCAAAGGATGATAAATATTCCAATGAAAATCGAAAGGCATCAAGATCTAAATTATAGGTGTCATTCACAACAATCGTATTGTTTTTACCATTGAACGTTTCAAGACGCAAGGCCAAGCGACGAAGGGTTGACACGTGCTCAGCAATCTCTTTTGATGGCAATCCTAAATACTTAGCAAAACCCGCAGCAATTGCTACAGATTTAATAGAAACTTGATCCTTAAAAGCAACCTTGAATAGCGCATCTTTAGCGAATTGCTCGTCCAGAAGAAAAACATCATCACCCCGTGATGGATAGTCTTCTCCGGTAAATGCATTCGGTGTGGTAGCGAGAAATTTTTGGAGCTCTTGATTTATGATGGGGTCCTGAAAAAAGCTGGTAACGATTAAATGGGTCGGATTTATAATTTGGTAAAGCACTTCAAATTCAGTAGGCTTGGATAATCCAACTTCGATAATCCCCAGTGTAGCATTATTTGATAACGCTAATAAGGATAATGGTACACCAAGTTGAGAATTATAACTCTTTGGGCTACGAACAACCTGAAAAACGGATTTAACAATTTCATATAACCATTCTTTGACCGTTGTTTTTCCATTTTTTCCAGCGATTGCAACTATGGGATACGTGATGGATTGTCGGTGTTTACTCGCGATTAATTGCAGGGCCTGTAAGGTATCCTTAACCAATAAATATACGGCATCGGTATGTACTGTTGACGGAATTCGAGTGATCAGAAAAACGCGAATATTCTGTTGGTAAGCTGCCTCAACAAAATCTTCTCCCGACCTAAAACTTCCTTTGAGCGCAATAAAACATCCGTTTTTAGCGCCAAAAAGGCTTCGTGAATCGATGCTTACAAAATCAATCGGCAAGACCTCGTCCCCCAGGACCTTTTGAGGTTGAATCCATTCAATAAAATCCGAAGTAAAGTAGTTTAATTTCAATGCCCGGTAGAGTTAAAACACGAACGGCACAAGGGTTTATAACGTTCCACTGCCCCCACCAAAACTTGACCGGCCTCCTCTGAAAAGCGATATGAAAATTGTGCTAAGTTGCCACACGAAACACAAATCGCATGAACCTTGGTTACATATTCGGCAATGGCAAGTAAGGACGGCATTGGGCCAAATGGATTGCCCAAGTAATCCATATCTAACCCTGCACAAATTACCCGAATCCCTCGATTTGCTAAGGTAGAGCATACATCAACAATTCCATCGTCAAAGAACTGAGCCTCGTCAATGGCTACGATGCGTTCATCTGTAACTAACTTCAAAATATCTGAAGCGTTAGATACCATAACGGCAGGTGCTGCACTGCCCTGATGACTTACCACATCCTCTTCGCTATATCGGTTGTCTATTTCCGGCTTGAACAAAATCATTTTTTGATTCGCAAATTGGGTTCGCTTAACCCTGCGAATGAGCTCTTCGGTTTTTCCGGAAAACATTGATCCACAGATCACTTCAACCCACCCATTTATTTTGCTTTCCGTTGGAAATTGTTCTAGAAACATATGTCAGTTGTTTTGAACAAATTTAATTGAATTAAAACTTAGTTTAACCGTAAATGAAATACCTTAAGCAAGTAAATTTGTTCACACATACCAATAAATTGTTAATAATATGGAATCATTAAGCAAGAGGTTACACGATGAAATCACAGGCTTCACCACAGGTTCGGGAGATGCAAAAACACTAGACAAGGCCATTGCTACGGCTCATGAACTCATTGAAAAGCTGTACATTCTTCGATATAAATCCTACGAGGCGGGTATTTTTAAAGAGACTCCAAATGAAATCCCTGAATTTGATTTAGCGAGTTTACATGTTGATGAATCGCAAATCGAGCCCAATGTTGACATACGTCCTATGGCATCTGAACCATTGTTTGAAATACCGTCTCAAGAAGAAACACAACACTCCATGGATTTAATAGCAGGAGACGAAGTTTCTCAAAGTGATCGGCTTGAACCGCCCACAGAGGAAGTGCAAATTGGATTCATTGAACCAACTATTCAGGCGGAAATACCACTTGACCCTGTTGATTCGTCCTTGCCCTTTGCCTTGGAGGCTTTAATTTCAGGAGCACATGGTAAACACGAAAAAATAGATAAGTTCAATGGTAATTATTCGTTAAAAGAAAAAATTACATTTATCAACGAATTGTTTAACGGTTCGAGTGAGTCATTTGCTTCTGCCGTCAAGCAAATCGATGCTCATGGAAATATGGAGGCCCTCATGCCGACATTAAATTACCTAGCTGCTACGCATGCTTGGGCACAAGCTAATCAAGAAGCATTGAGTAAATTCCTTGAGAAAGTGGTCGCAAAATATGCATAAACCGGTCTTACTTTTCTTGTGTTTTTTTACGCTTGTGTTTATATCGGCGCAGAGTCCGATTACCGCATATGCCAAAAACAGTACGCGTGTACTTTGTTCTCCTGAAATGGACGGACGAGGTTACGTAAATAACGGGTGTAAAAAAGCAGGAGTTTTTTTATCTCATGAATTTGAACAAATCGGATTAATCCCTTTAAATGGATATTCGAATCAGTCATTCTACCTCGATGTTAATACGTTTCCTGGAACATGTAAGGTTCGAGTTAACGGTAAAAAACTAAAACCGGGCGTTGACTTTCTTGTTCATCCGAGCAGCAGTGCATTCCATGGTAAACAACGGATTTTGCAACTCAATGCTGCTGAGATTCTTAAATTTCCATTTAATAAATCCCCGGAGGATCATGTTGGTATTGCCTTTATTCCTCAAAAAGGAATGGCGAAAGACAGCCTGAAGATGGTTAAAGCCAAGTTGGAGAAACTGGCACGAGTAAATTCCCCTATTATCGAATTTACCCCCGAAAAACTAACCTGGAGTGTTTCATCAGAAGTATTCAAATTCCCATATATCCAACTTTTTGACACCTCCATTACGACTGCACCCAGGAAAATTACGATCAAGCTGGATTCAAAAAAAGAGAACAACCTTGAAGTGCAGAATATTTTGGGCTATGTTCCTTCGCAATATCCGAGTGATAGTTTCATCATTGTTTCAGCACATTATGACCATTTAGGCCGCATGGGGAAACAAACATATTTTCCAGGGGCCAATGATAATGCAAGTGGGGTGGCAATGATGCTCAGTATTGCTAAGGAAATTAAACAACAACCCCTTCCTAATCATAACGTACTTTTTATTGCCTTTGCCGGAGAAGAGATCGGATTGGAAGGTTCAAGTTTCTTTGTAAATCAGCGTATGTTGGGTGCAGAACAAATCAGTTTAGTTTTAAATTTAGACATCATGGGTAGTGGAGAAGATGGGATTACGGTGGTTAATGGGACGATTCACCCGGATATATATCAACGGTTAGTTCGTTTAAACGAATCTACCCAATCTATTACTCGCATTAAAGCCCGAGGAAAAGCGGCAAATTCAGATCATTACCCGTTTTCAGAGGCCGGTATTCCTGCCATTTTTATTTATACGATGGGGCCGAATAAAAATTATCATGATATACATGACAAGGCGGAAGCCTTATCCTTTGACCGATTTGATCAATTGAATTATTTATTACTGCGGTTTTTGCAGTCGTTTTAAGTACTTACTTTGTTCAATAACCTGAATAAACAGCGTCCCGAAAAAAATGAATAATGTCCAAAGCACAGGTAGCAAAGGATAGTGTTTGGCAATAAATACAAAGAGAAAGGTTAGAAAAGTAAACACTTGGAGTGTCACCAATGATAGTGCAGGAATTATTAAATCTATTTTCTTTTGCTTATAAACATTTGCAAACATAAGGGTGTATAGTGCTTGAAGCAATAAACTAACACCCATAATATAAATCGCATTAGAAACTCCAGCGAACATCAACAAGGCGGATGTGCCAA
This sequence comes from Flavobacteriales bacterium, assembly GCA_046081745.1. Classification (GTDB taxonomy): domain Bacteria; phylum Bacteroidota; class Bacteroidia; order Flavobacteriales_D; family Crocinitomicaceae; genus UBA952. The sequence continues at coordinate 7,165 of JBJTWL010000049.1, forward strand.
ACGCCCATGCATATCCAACCACAAAATACATGTTACGAATTTAATCGATTCAAGGTTCGAATGATGTATATAATGGATCCTATCACGCCAAACAACATACCCGCCATCAACAAATACGGTGTATTAAATCCGAAATACGCGTCACCTTGATATCCGAGATATCCAAATATGGCCATAAAGGCAATCATCTGAAAGCCCATAGAAGCATATTGAATGAATTTACCTTGTGAATTTGCAGGATCAGAATTAGTCATCTAATTTGACATCCGCGGTGAAGGTGGTATGAGAAGAGGGAGATTTCATTACACAAGAGCCTTCAAAAATTGCACCTTCTTGAATAATCAACTTAGTTGTTTGTATATCCCCTTTAATGCGTGCTGTTTCGTTTAATGTTAGTAATCCTTCTACTGTAATTTCTCCATCAACACTTCCATTGATTTCTGCGTTTACACATACTAAATTACCTCGTAGCTTTCCGGTAGAACCGATAACCACCTTACCTGAGCAAGACAAATTACCATGCATTTCTCCATCCAACACGAAATTGGAATCAGAAACAACATCCCCTGTTAATTCCGTACCAACAACAATTCTATTTGTTTCTGTGCTTTCCTCATACTGTGAGGTGCTATTGAAAAAGTCTTTTCTTTTTAACATTGAATCAGTAGTTAAGATCGTAAAATGTCTTATATCCTTCAAAGTTATCGGATTCAATCAACTTTTTCAAATTTTCCTGGGTAATAATTGCGATTTTATTGTTTTGATATTCCCCAAGCACATCCGCCGATGCCTTAAAAAGGTTAACAAAATCCATTGCTGCAGCGATCGTTTTAAAATCTGAAACAAGCACCATATTGGTCTCTTTTAGTGTCATTGCACTGGTTACTTTCGGCTTAGTTTTCTTATAGGTTTTCGTGGAAAAATCGGAAACGGTTGATTTTAAATCATCAAAATCCTCCTCTGGATCCAAAAGTACCATTACAAATTGAGGAACAGAATCGTTATACACAAAAATACCATTGGATTTCGGACGATATGGCTCAAATGCAGATACTCCCTTGTCCAAAATGGTTAACAATTCTTTAGCTCTATTGGCTTGAGGGGACCCTGGTTTTTCTTCGATTATGTTCTTTAACCTGGGCACCAATAACTTCTTATCTTGCGTAAGTTGACCGTAGGCAAGTACATTTAGCAATAAGTACTCTGCCCGGTAAGCATTCGATTTGTCCTCTAAAACCACCTTCTCTGTTAGTTCGAAAGCCGACTTATAGTTTAACATCTCATACTCATGAAGGGCAAGTAAATAAGCTTTTTCAGCGATTACTCTATTTTCCTTTAACTTCTCAAAGAACGCAGGATCTAAAAAGTAATTCGCTACATCAGATTTGGGATAATTCGTTAAAATGTGTGTTTTGTAAGGCGTTTGCTTTCCCGTAGATTCGTTTATTTTGTACAACTGGTAGGCCGATGATAAATCAGTTAGGTTTCTTGTTTGCTCGGTTAATACTAAATCAAATTGTTCTGAAGCCAAGCCGGGTTCTTCCAAAACATCTTTATATAAAGATCCTGCGGTATACCGCGCTTCAATTTCACGCATTACCGATGCTTGATAAGCGCTTTCAGTAAGGGGTAACCGACTTCTCATGGTCTCTAAATCCAAGGTGTCCTCTGAATTTTTAGCCGTTGAATTTGAGCCTGTAGAATCATTTTGATCGGTTAAATCAAGGGGATCAATACTCGTACTTAATTTTGATGAGCGCCTCCAGTCATCTTCATTTTTCCGATCACCCCACAATTTTCTAAATTCCTCAAACCCTTCTTGTTTCAACTTGGGATTATTGAAAATCCACTTATCTCCAGCTCCGGTCTGAGAGCCAATTTGTGCTTGATCTTGTAGCGCTCTCAACTTAGCTGCTTCCAATTCCTTGCGTTGTTGGGCTTCCTCCTTCAATTGTTTAATAACATCTTTAATGAATGCCGTTTGGGATTTTTCATCCATTTTTGCAATGCGTTGAACGCTATCCTCATAAAGTGCGATTTCCATAGCAACCACTAAATTTGCCAATTTGGAGGCTTTTGAGCGGATTAATTCTCCATTAGGATACCCTTCGGGCATGCTTGTGGCACATGAATCATAATATTTTTGAGCCGCCAAATATGATTTTTCTTGGTACGCTAAATCTCCTAATTTTTCATAGGAAAGGGCCTTTTGACGTTTATTTTTTGTGGAATAAAATGCCGACATCGTATAAAACACTTTTGCCATTGCGGCATTATCTCTGGACTGCTCTAATTGCGCTTTGGCATAGTATATCTGATCTTTGAATACTGCATTTTTCTCATCACGCAACATTTTCTCCAGCATCTTCACGTCCCTTGCAGAAGTTCCCAAAACCGCACAGTTTAATTTTGCATTAAAACTAACGTCATATAAGGCGGCAGGTGAAATGGATTGTTTAAATGAAATCAGTGCAGAATCTACCCGGTTGTTACTTAGATACAGCTGACCTAAAATATAGGAAAGTCGTGTTTTTTCGCGTTTCGATTTACACTTTTGTACCGCCATGGTAAGCGGAAAAAGTGCTTCTGAAGCTTGATGCTTCCTCATAAAAAGGTCTGCTCGAGTTTTATAAATTTCAAATTGAATCTGATCGTTCATTGCGGGTTTAAAATCATCGGCAGACTTGTCTTTAGCGGATGGTTTTCCAAACTTTTGGAAGAACGATTTCTTTTTTTGTTGTAAAGCCTCTTGTTGCAATTCATCAAGAATCGTTAGGGCTTCTGTTAACCTGTTTTCTTCAATATAAATTCTAGCAATCCAAAGTTCAGATAGATATTTTGAAGGGTCTTTCTGGAAAAAACGTTTTACAAATTGAAAATTCTTAAGCGCTTTTTCAAAATCTCTACGATAATAGTATGCCTTCCCAATCGTTAACCAGTTTTCATCTATCCACGCATTATATTCTGCCTCTTTAGGTGCATCAGCAGAGGGCATAGAGTGATTCCGAATTACTTTGGCACACTTTACAACAGCAGTATCGATTGCCGAATACATTGATTTTGACTCTTCCTCACTTGGAGTTGGTTGAATTTTTAACCAATCATAAAAATCTTCCTTTCGATTTTTCTCATAACTACTCACGGCCATGGTTAATAGTTCATTGGCGTTGAAGTACCCGTTATACTTCGCGGTCATGCCGTGGTAGGTACGATTGACGAACGCGTTCTTGTTGGTAGAACAAAACACCAAGAACATTGGGGATATCAGAAAAACTGTTTTTAGATATAGGTATGGTATTTTCTTCATGCGTGCGCGCGAGAGAACGAATAGTCTCGCCTTTTATTGTTTCTTATGCAATGTTTGTAAATACTTGTTGAATATCATCATCGTCCTCAATTTTATCCAACATTTTTTCAATATCGGTTAATTGCTCCTCCGAAAATTCAACCGGCGAGGTTGGTATGCGTTTTAAACTTGATTTTTGAACCTCAATCTGCATGTCTTCTAGCGCTTTGGCAATCGTTCCGAATGACGTGTAGTCTCCATAAACAATGATCATTTCTTCTTCTACATCGATGGATTCACAGCCTGCATCAATTAATTCTAATTCCAACATTTCTGGATCCATTTCGGCAGTTTGCGCGATTTCAAATACACTTTTTCGAGCGAACATAAATTCCATAGAACCGTTAGGAACCACCATGCCGCCTGATTTATTAAAATACGACTTTACATTGGCTACTGTTCGAGTGGGATTATCTGTAGCGCATTCAACATAAACTAACACTCCATGCGGACCTTTTCCTTCGTAATTAACTTCAGTAAAGGATGCGATATCTTTTTGAGCAGCACGTTTTATTGCAGATTCAATGTTATCTTTAGGCATGTTCTCTGACTTCGCATTTTGAATTGCTGTGCGCAATTTCGCATTGGTCGTGGGGTCCATACCTCCTTCTTTGGCCGCCATCGTAATGGCTTTTCCTAGTTTTGGAAACATTTTGGACATCTTGTCCCAACGTTTTTCTTTTGCTGCTCTGCGGTATTCAAATGCTCTTCCCATAATACAATGATGTATTGCAAAAGTAATGTAATCCAAAGAAATTTTCAAATACTAGTTAACTGCGACAATACCGTCGAAATATAATTCAAAACGGGTTCTTTACCGCTTGCTGATGTTGCAGAGGTGGTAAATAACGGAGGGAGTTCTTCCCAGGTTTTTAACATCTCTTTTTTATACTTGGCTAAGTTCCTGTTTAATTCGGTACTGGAAAGTTTATCTATTTTAGTGAATACCATGGCAAAGGGGACTTGGTTTTCGCCACACCAATTCATAAATTCCAAATCGATTTTCTGCGGGTCTAAGCGCGAATCCAATAATACAAAAACCAAGGTTAATGCGTTTCGTTGAATTAGATAGTTCGAAATTAACTTCTGCCATTTATCCCGTTGGTTCTTAGAGACCTTCGCATAACCATATCCCGGAAGATCCACTAAATACCATTTCTCATTCACAATAAAGTGATTTATAAGTTGGGTTTTTCCTGGAGTTCCAGAGGTTTTAGCGAGGCTTTTGTTGCCCATTAACATATTAATTAGCGAGGACTTTCCAACATTCGATCGGCCGATAAATGCAAATTCCGGAAGCTTTGTATCCGGGCACCCTTTGTAATCTGCGCTTGAAATGAGAAATTCGGCTGTTTTTATTTTCATAGTCCAAAGGTAAACTTTAGATTGGGCTTGAACAATATTGCAAACGACTTGTTTTCCACGTATGGCAATCTATAAAATTCGAGACATCGAGGTTTTAACCGGTATAAAAGCCCACACCATTCGTATCTGGGAACAACGATACGGGATGTTAGTTCCTGAGCGGACAGAAACAAAAATTCGCACCTACACGGATGAGGAACTGGTTTATTTGTTAAACATACGAATCCTTATGGACCACGGTATGAAGATTTCCAGATTAGCTGAATATTCCCGGGATGAGATTCGGGCCAAAGTAGCTGAAGTGAAATTGAATACGCCGGCTGGAAGCGCTCAAGAAAAACTAATTGTTTCGTTGGTTGAGATGGACGAGGGTCTTTTTCACGCTACGTTAAATGAACTAATTCACGCCACCTCTTTGGAAGAAACGTTCAGAAAATGTTTAATTCCTTTTTTTGATCGGATTGGGGTTATGTGGCTAACTGGTTCTATTAATCCAGCCCAAGAGCATTTTATTTCCCATTTAGTACGCCAAAAAATCATTTCAGAAGTAGACAAATTAGCGGTCCCAGAAGACCGAGAAAACCCCATCATGTTATACTTACCTGAACATGAATGGCATGAAATCGGATTGTTGTTTTATCATTATTTGCTAAGAAGTCAAGGAGTTTACTCGTTATATTTAGGACAAAGCCTACCCTATGAGTCGGTGGTGCTCAGTATTGAAAAAGTTGCGCCTCGATGTGTGGTGAGTTCTTGGCTCACCTCGGTAGAAGAAGGATTTATACACGGCTATTTTACACAATTGCGAAAGCAATTTCCCGAGTTAATGATCATTGCTGGAGGTGCACAATTGGGTATTCATCATGCTGTCCTTGGTAACCTAATTACCCCACTTCAACATGCCGAAGACTTAATTAACGTCATCAAATCACCACATTTACAATCTTCCCAGGAACAATAATTACTTTCTTTGGTGATTTACCTTCGAGCCACTTTATAGTTTCGGTATTGGATAAAATGGCCGCCTGAATTTCTTCCGTATTTAAGGACAAGGGTAAGGATATTTTAAACCGCATTCTTCCATTAAACGATACGGGGTACTCATAATCAGATTCAATGAGGTATTCCGGATTAAATACTGGATAAGGCGCCTCGTACAACGAACCTGGCTTATTTCCTAGCTTTTCCCATAATTCCTCCGTGATGTGTGGAGCATAGGGAGCAAGTAATATAGTTAATGGCTCTAAGATTTGGCGGAAGTTGCACTTAGACTCTGTCAATTCATTCACACAAATCATAAAATTCGAAACCCCTGTATTGAACGAAAACCGGTCTAAATCTTCTCGAATTTTACGGATGGTTTTATGCAAGGTTTTAAAATGGTCTTTAGAAGGAGTGGCTTCATTTACTTCAAAGGAACCGTTGAGATGAAATAAACGCCAATATTTTTTCAAAAACCCATGAACGCCAGTTATACCTTTAGTATCCCACGGTTTACTTTGCTCTACTGGACCCAGAAACATTTCGTACATCCGTAGGGTATCTGCTCCAAGCCGGTCTACTAACTCATCCGGCGTTTGAACGTTATATTTGGATTTTGACATTTTTTCCACCTCATGTCCACACAAATAAACGCCTGAAGGTTCCAAGATAAATGTTGCGTTTTGATATTCACTTCGCCAAGCTTTGAATCCTTCTAGGTCCAATTCATCATTATTAACGAGTGAAATATCCACATGGATAGGCGTGGTTTCATAGCCATCTTTCATGCCTGCACTTACAAACGTTTGCTGTCCAACAACTCGATAAACGAAACTGCTTCTTCCCAAAATCATTCCTTGATTAATCATCTTTTTGAAGGGTTCATCAAAAGGAACTATTCCAAGATCGTATAGGAACTTACACCAAAATCTTGCATACAGCAGGTGACCCGTTGCGTGTTCAGATCCCCCCATATAAAGATCAACATTACCCCAATAGTCAATTTTTTCGGGTGAAGCTAATTCTGATTCGTTGGTTGGATCGAGGTATCGAATAAAATACCATGAGCTTCCTGCCCAACCCGGCATAGTAGATTTTTCATACTCGTAAAGTTCGTCAAACTTCCAATGCGTGGCTCTGCCGAGCGGGGGATCCCCCGCTTCAGTAGGTAAATACTTGTCTACTTCCGGTAAATCTAAAGGAAGTTGATCCGCTGGAATCAAATAGGGTATGTCTCCTTTAAAATATACAGGAATTGGCTCGCCCCAATAGCGCTGACGTCCAAAAACCGCATCCCTAAGTCTGTAATTAATTCGTTTTGAACCCACTCCCAATTCCTCGATGCCAACAAGCATTCGTTGCACCGCCTCCGCGACAGATAATCCATTTAGGAAATCAGAATTAATTAAGGTTCCTGATTTTTCCGACCAGGCTCCTGCGTTAAAATCATGTTCCCCCGCGGGTACAATTACTTGGTTAATTGGCAAAGAAAAATGGCTTGCAAATTTGAAATCTCGGTCATCATGAGCGGGAACAGCCATTACGGCACCTGTTCCATAACCAACCAAGACATAATCCCCAACCCAAATGGGAATGGGTTCCTTGGTAAACGGATGTGCAGCATAGGATCCTGTAAAAACACCTGAAATGGTATTTACATCTGCCATACGTTCGCGCTCACTTCTGTTTTTAGAAACTGAAACATACGTTTCAACCGCCTCTCGCTGTTCATGCGTTGTTAATTGAGTAACTAATTCATGCTCTGGGGCGAGGGTCAGAAACGAAACGCCAAACAAGGTATCCGGTCTTGTTGTAAATACTTCAATTGATCCTTCCTTGTTTATAATCGGAAAATGAACGGATGCTCCTTCACTTCTTCCAATCCAATTTCGTTGGGTTTCCTTGATACTATCGAACCAATCCACCCGGTCTAAACCTTCCAATAAACGTTGCGCATATGCAGTAATGCGCATGCTCCATTGTTTTAAGAGTTTTCGCTCCACGGGATGACCGCCGCGTTCAGATACCCCATTAACTACCTCATCATTCGCCAAAACCGTTCCTAATGCAGGGCACCAATTCACATAAGATTCCCCAAGATAGGCCAACCTAAAGTTCATTAATATTTCCTGTTGCTTTTGTACTGAAAAGGCAGCCCACTCTGTAGAAGAAAACGGAGCGATTTCTACTTCGATACCCCCATGCAATGCACTCAATGTATGCAAAGACAGACCTTGTTGTTCGAATTCCTTAATTAACTCACTTATCGGTTCAGCCTTATTCGTGATTGGGTTGTACCAACTATCGAATAATTGCATGAAAATCCATTGAGTCCATTTGTAATAAGAAGGAGAGGAAGTTCGAATTTCTCGAGACCAATCATAATTAAATCCTAACTTGTCTAATTGTTCTCGGTAGCGGTCAATGTTTTCTTTGGTTGTTTTGGCCGGATGCTGACCCGTTTGAATCGCGTACTGTTCGGCAGGTAGCCCAAACGAATCGTACCCCATGGGATGCAGTACATTGAATCCAATGTGTTTTTTATACCTAGCAAATATATCCGAGGCAATATATCCCAATGGATGTCCAACATGTAATCCTGCACCGGAAGGATAAGGAAACATATCCAAAACGTAAAAAGGCGGTTTGGTTGAAAATTCTTCAACACGGTATGTTTGATTCGTTTTCCAGAAATGTTGCCATTTCTTTTCAATCTCTTGAAAGCGGTATTCCATGGGTGAATTTATGGCACAAAGATACGAAAAGGCCGATTAACCGAGGTAAATAAGATTGCCTAAAGCAAACAAAAGTAGGCCTGGATCCAAATCAAACTTGTTTGGATATTGCCACGATTTAACGATGGCGTACATGGCGAATACACCAAATAAAATTGATCCTAATTGCAAAGGAGGCACAAAGAGCACGGCAATTCCTGCCATAAATCCAATACTTAAGACCAATACCCATCGTAATTTAGGAGCCAAGTAATATATGAACTGAATTAAACTGCATTAACCACGTCTTCCACATGGATCTCGGTAATACACAGGCAATCCAACCCCTTAGCGCAGCGTTGACAATGAGGGTCTTTTACAAGGGCAACGGCCTGGATTCCAAGAGATTTCCAACGTCCTGGATGAATTGGGACGCGTGAAGAAAATAGTCCAATTGCACGTATATCTAACATCCCGGCTATATGTAATGGGCCTGTTGAACAGGCAATGAGTACTTTTGCTTTGCTAATTAATGAAATTAATTCCCCCAGCGAAAATTTACCGCAAACATTGGTTACCCCTGATATATGATCAAACGCACTTCCCAATTGAACTCCTTCTTTTTCAGTTCCTGTAATTAAAACATGATGGCCTTGACGTGTAAACCACTCGGCAAGTGCTATGTAATGTTTCAATGGGTAATTTATTGCGCTGCCCTGTGATAAAGGGTGTAATATCACATATCCGGGGGAGAAAAAGTCAGGTTTAGAAGGAATAATAACATCATACTTCACCGACTTAATCTCCTCAAAGGAAGGAATGGTTTTCAGACCAAGCGGTTTCAATAAATTGAAATTTAGCTGCGCTTCGTGTAAGGGAGAATTTGTTCGGGTAAACGAAATACGTATATTACACGTGAACCAGTGAAACCATCGATGACTGGTTGCTATACGGTATTCAATTCCTGCCTGTTTCGCCCACCCAGCAATTTTTTTACTGGGAAATACATGAAGTATCATATCACTACGAAGTTTGTCATTCCGTGTGTTCTGATCATACATTTCGAGGTCTTCAAGAAGTAAAATCTCATCCACCGGCTTGAAACATTGCACGAGTTCTTGGGTGTATCGCTTACACAGAAAGACTAAGGTTACCTCTGGGAATTTTGACTTTATCCATGAACACATAGGTAAGGTTAACGCCACGTCACCGATACTGTCGGTTCGGGAAACAATGATTCGAGCTGTATTATTAATTTCCACGTTTTAAGCGTTGAACTTCTTTGTATTTAAAATAATTTGATGCCGCACTTATTCGTGCAATATGAAAACCTTGTTTTCCATCTAGAAACCCAAGTTTCATAATATACATCGATAAAAAACGAATGCATGCACTCAACATCGCTTGTCCCAAAAACACGCCTCTTCCCTCTTGAACATATTTTTGGGCGGTTAAGGATGAATAATGGTCCGCACGTTTTCGATGCTGGTCATGCGAATAATAGGAATAATGAAATAGAGGCCCTTTTAATATCGTGATATTTGTATCTGGACATAAGTTAAGCGTTTCGTGAACCAAATCACCATGCCATAAAATGCTTTTTGGAAACAACCTAACTTTACGGTCAGGATACCAACCGGAATGATAAATCCATGTCCCACAATAATTGGTAAGTCGATTTAATGCAAATACTCCCTGATCATAGTTCTCTTTAATTCGGCGTATTTCTTCGGCCAGTTCCGGGGATACTTCTTCATCCGCATCAATAGACAGTATCATTTCATAGGTTGCCTTCTGATTCAACGAATTTTTTTGCTGTGCATACCCTTGCCAAGGTTGGTGAAAAAAGGAAACACCCTTTTCCATACAAATCTCCTTGGTGCGGTCCGTTGAACCGGAGTCCATAACAAGAATTTCATCGGCAACTTTAACTAATGAATCGATACAGCGGGCAATGTTTCGCTCTTCGTTCAGCGTAATAATTGTGGCACTAATCTTCATGCTTACTTCACTCGAATTCTATCGCCAACACGGATCACATTACTAACCCCGGGATTTAGTTTTTTCAATTGAGCCAAGGTGAGATTATTCTTGGTAGCGATTCTAGTTAAGGTATCTCCTGCTTTCACCGTATAATATTTCTTTGGTTTCGGCACTTGGACTGGAGTGATCGGCGTTTGTTTTACGGTATTAATTTTTTTCAATGTCAACCGTTGGCCGACATAAACATTAGCCGTTTGGAGGGCATTCCACTCCATGAGTTCGTCCGTTGAAACACTATACTTTAAAGCGATGCTTTTTAATGTTTCTCCCGTTTTTACTTTGTGAAAGGTATAATTAGCCGAAGCCGAATCCATGGGCATCCCCGCGCTATCAAGGAATTGAGTGGTGTCTTGAGAAAATGGATTTATGAGCTGGGCTGGATTTTCGAGAAAAAATAACGAGTCTTCTGCGCCTACCAATAAGGTTATTTTATCCAATGGTCCCGTCACGCAACGTTTTTTTATAGAGGCCGGGATGAATTCGGTTTTGTAAATGGGATTTAGGTCCTTGATCTGGTTTAAGTCCCAGTCTAGTGCTTGAGCAATGGTGCTCATATGCAAACCGCGTTTCAAACACATGGTATCCAATTGTGCATTATGGATTTTCGCAGGTGCCGGCATTAAATTATGTTCGGCATGATAGGTCATTAAGTAAGCGGCCGCAATAAATGTTGGTACATACCCTTGTGTTTCTGCCGGAAGACTTGAGCGAATTGCCCAATAGGTTCGTTGATTGCCGGAACGTTCTATGGCTCGGTTAATCGTTCCAGGACCGGCATTATATGCAGCCAGGGCGAGGTTCCAATCCCCGTATATTCCATAAAGTTTCTTTAAAAACCTACATGCAGCATCCGTTGCCTTTTGAGGATCCATGCGTTCATCGATATACGAGGTTTCTTCCAAACCGTAGTACAATCCTGTCCGATACATAAATTGCCATAAACCAAGGGCTCCAGCCTTTGATTTTACTTGTGGCCTTAACCCGCTTTCTATGCAAGCCAAATATTTTAATTCTAAAGGCAACCCATACTCCGCTAATTTTTCCTCAAATAAATCAAAATATAAGGCGGATCTTCCGAGCACAATTTTAACGAAAGATCGACGATTTTGTGCAAAATATCGAATCGATGAAAGGGTAATTGCATTGCAATCAAATCCAAATGGACTTTGATTATTCATTTGATTCAGTCGTTCACAGTAGACTTCATCCGAAAATAACGGAACCGTTGAAGGCTCATAATTCAGCGCTTTAATTATGGAGTCCGAATACTTCGTATTCGCATAATCCGCGTAAAAATAATTTAAAGATTGTTCAACGGTATTTAAAAACTGGTCTGGATTTAGGGTATCATTCGGATTTTGGAGATACGGGTTTTTCTGTCCAAATCCTGTGGTATATACCACGGTAATTAAAACCCATAGGGCATGCTTAAGCCGTAAATTTCTCCACCAGTTGCGTTGCATAAAACAAGTCGTTTTCCCGAAACTGATCGGTCATTAATTGAATACCATAGGGCAAGCCATTGGAATGGACTCCAAATGGCAAACTAAGTGCAGGATTACCTGTAAGATTGGCATGTACGGTAAAAATATCTTGCAAATACATTTCAATTGGATCCTTTACGTCTCCAATTTTAAATGCTGTTGAGGGCGTAGTTGGCATTATTATACAATCTACCTTGGAGAAAATCTCACGTGTTTTATCTTGCAGAACACGTCTTACCTTCTGGCCTTTGGTGTAGTAAGTATCATATTGTTCATTTGAAAGAACAAAGGTTCCTGTCATTATTCTGCGCTTTACTTCTTCACCAAACCCTTCGTTTCTAGAACGAATATACGTTTCTTCAACCCCTTCCGCTAGGCTTGAACGATGTCCATAATGAACCCCATCAAAACGTGCTAAGTTCGAGGATGCCTCAGCGGTAGTTAGCACGTAATATACCGGCACCACATAATCCATATACGGAAAGGAAAATTCAATAACTTCATGACCATCATCCTGTAATTTCTTAATGAGCGTACCCATGGAAGATTTTACTTCAGGATCTAATCCTGGATGATTCATATATTCGGAAAGCACGCCAAAGCGCAATACCGAAGCTCTTTCGGAATGGGTTTCAACCTTGCGGGATGAGGTCGTAGAATCCTTCAGGTCTTGACCCGCCATTATTTGATATAATAATTCTGCATCAGACCGATTGGTGGTGAAAGATCCTATTTGATCAAACGAGGAAGCGTAAGCAATTAATCCATATCGACTAATTCTTCCATACGTTGGTTTTAGGCCATAGGTCCCTGTCCAAGAAGCAGGTTGCCGAACGGAACCCCCGGTATCACTTCCCAGGGAAGCCGTACACAATCCAGCTGAAACGGCCACTGCAGAGCCTCCGGAAGAACCTCCAGGAACATAGTCGGGGTTGATCGCATTTCGAACGGGTCCAAATGCAGATTTCTCATTAGAACTGCCCATCGCAAATTCATCACAATTCAATCTACCCAAGATAATGGCATCCTCATCGATTAATCGTTGTACAGCCGTGGCAGTATAAAGCGATTCGAAACCTACCAAGATGTTTGAAGAGGCCGATACGCGTTGTCCTTGAAAACACAAATTGTCTTTGATGCCAATAAAGGTACCTGCTAATTGTCCTGCGGTTCCCTTATTAATTTTTACTTGGATTTTAACAGCGGCTTCACGCGCTGAGGATTCAAATACTTCCAGGTATGCGTTTAAAGATTTATGCTCCTCAATCCGCCGCAAATAATGTTCGAGAATGTCCACAAGAGGAACTCCCGACGCAAGGGCCGATTTATTTGCTTGAATCGCATTAAACATAGATTACTTCTCTTCGATTTGCTTTTCGTTGGAAGCGGTTGGCTTATTATCCTCGTTTTTTGAAGCGTCTTTAAACTCCTTAATCCCTTGTCCCAACCCTTTCATGAGTTCAGGGATTTTCCTTCCTCCAAACAACAATAATACAATAAGTAAAATCAGGATGATGTGACCTCCTGAGAAAAGCTGCGCATGTTGGATATGTTGCATACTAAAATAGTTTAGATACAAAGGTACGCAATTCTAATTCACAACCGCGTACTAATTAAAGCTTTCTTGCGACCTCAACTTCTTCGTAAGCCTCTACATGATCCCCGATTTGAATATCGTTGAATTTATCAATATTCAAACCACATTCGTAATTATTCTTAACTTCTTTCACGTCGTCTTTAAAACGCTTGAGTGAACCAAGGGTTCCGTTATGAATCACGATTCCGTCACGTATTACACGAACTTTAGACGAACGTTTTATGATTCCATCAATCACATAACACCCTGCAATGGTTCCCACTTTAGTGATTTCGAAGGTTTCGCGAATTTCTGCAGTACCAATTACTTTTTCCTCAATCTCCGGAGAAAGCATTCCTTCCATGGCTGCTTTAATTTCTTCAATAGCCTTGTAAATAATGGAGTACAGCCTGATGTCGATTTGTTCTGTTTCGGCTAATTTTCTTGCGCCCACGGTTGGTCGTACTTGGAATCCAATAATGATTGCATCCGACGCCGACGCCAAGTTAATATCTGCTTCAGAAATTGCTCCAACACCTTTTAATACAATGTTTACTTGAATTTCTGGCGTAGAAAGATTTAACAATGCGTCAGATAGCGCTTCAATAGATCCGTCCACATCTCCTTTAACAATGATATTCAGTTCCTTAAAGTCCCCAATAGCCAAACGACGCCCAATTTCATCAAGTGTAATATGTTTATTGGTTCGTAGTCCTTGTTCTCTATAAAGTTGTTCTCGTTTAGATGCAATGGATTTTGCTTCTTTTTCATCATCCAAAACATGAAATTTATCCCCTGCACTTGGAGCACCACTAATTCCTAAAATTGAAAGTGGTTGAGCAGGACCGGCTATTTTGAGGGCTTTACCATGCTCATCATGCATAGCACGAACACGTCCGTAATGTCTTCCTACAAGGACTACATCTCCAATACGCATGGTGCCTGCCTCAACAAGGATGTTAGTTACATATCCTTTCCCTTTATCTAGAGACGACTCAATTACAGTACCTACCGCGTTCTTATTTGGATTTGCTTTTAATTCTAACATCTCTGCTTCTAGCAAAACCTTATCCAGTAATTCGTTAATATTTAACCCTTGTTTAGCGGAAATCTCTTGAACTTGGTATTTCCCTCCCCAATCCTCAACCAAGATATTCATTTGAGATAATTGTTCTCTGATTCGGTCTGGATTGGCTCCTGGTTTGTCTATTTTATTAATTGCAAAGATCATTGGAACTCCGGCAGCTTGGGCGTGAGAAATGGCCTCTTTTGTTTGAGGCATGACATCATCATCTGCTGCAACAATGATAATTGCCAAGTCAGTGACTTGGGCTCCACGCGCTCGCATGGCGGTAAACGCTTCGTGACCCGGTGTATCTAGAAAGGTCATTTTTCTGTTGTCCTTTAGGGTTACAGAATATGCCCCGATATGCTGGGTAATTCCACCCGCTTCACCTTCCGTTACGTTGGCGTTTCTAATGCGGTCTAACAATGACGTTTTACCGTGGTCTACGTGACCCATTACGGTAATAATTGGGGGTCTTGACATTAAGTCCTCTGGCGCATCTTCAACAGTTAGCACGGCATCCTGTACTTCGGCACTAATAAACTCAGTTTCAAATCCAAACTCATCGGCAACAATTTGTATGGTCTCTGCATCTAATCGCTGGTTTATTGATGCGAAAATACCCAAAGACATACAAGCCGAAATGACTTGAGTTGGCTGCACATTCATCATGCTTGCCAATTCAGATACGGTAACAAACTCAGAAAGCTTTAGAACTTTTTCATCCATTTCCGCCGCAAGCATTTCTTCTTGTCGACGCTGAGCCACATTATCTCTTTTAATCCTTCTATTCTTGGACGACTTTGATTTCGCTCCTTGACCGGAAAGTCTCGCCAAAGTTTCTTTGATTTCTTTTTGAATGTCTTGTTCAGAAATCTCTTTTTTCTCTACTTTAAACGCACCTGGTTTCGCAGGTTGATTCTTTGCTCCTGGAGCAGGCGACTCCACTTTTTTGATGCGTTTTCTTTTTCGTTTCTCTTCCTCGGCTGCAGCACTTGTTGTGCTGGTTTTTGGCCGTTCCACAGGAAGATCTATTTTACCTAAAACGGTAGGTCCAGATAACACAGTGCGCTCAGTTTTGATGGTTTCAATCACTGGAGCACTTGGTTTTTCTTCCTCCGTTGGCTCAGGAGTTTTAGGCGTTTCAATGGTTGGCTCAGGCTGTTGAGGCTCAACTTTTTTCTTAGGATTTAATTGATCTAAATCGATTTTCCCTACCACATTAACGTTTGTCTTTGGCTTCACCGTTTCCGGTTCAAAAACCGTACGTTTAATTTCTTCAAGATTTATCTCATCTTCTTCCTCTTCCGGTTGATTTTCTTGAATTGTTTCTTCTTGACGGGTATCTTTTAATGAAATCGATTCTTTCTTTTCCTTTAAGGAAGATCCTTTGGCTTGTTCTTTTAACGTTTGATCGGCCGCAAACTCAGTGCATAAAATTTGAAAATGCTCTGGGTCAAGTTTGGTGTTTGGATTAGAGTCAATGCTAATGCCTTTTGACCCTAAAAATTCAACCAACGTTGGTAGTCCAACATTCAATTCACTTGCTGCTTTTCCTAAACGAATGGGTTTCCCTGCCATAATATTATTCCCTAATGTATTTCAAAGTTATTCAAATTCTGCATTCAATATTTTGAATACTTCTTCGATGGTTTCTTTTTCTAAATCCGTACGTTTTACCAATTCATCAACGCTCATTTCTAATACTGATTTCGCAGTATCACATCCGATGGTTTTTAACTCATCAATAATCCATCCGTCGATTTCATCTGCAAATTCCTCTAAATCAACGTCCTCAACGTCAACTTCACCATCACGATAAACATCAATTTCATAACCAGCCAATTTACCCGCCAGCTTGATGTTATTTCCTCCGCGGCCAATTGCTAAAGACACTTGATCTGGTTTTAGATATACTTTTACTCGTTTCTCTTCTTCATCAATTTCCATCGAGGTGATTTTCGCTGGAGACAAGGCCCGCTGAATCAATAATTGATTATTTGAAGTGTAGTTTATTACATCAATATTCTCGTTTCGAAGTTCCCGGACAATTCCGTGAATTCTACTTCCTTTCATACCGACACAGGCTCCAACAGGGTCAATTCGATCATCATATGACTCAACGGCTACTTTTGCGCGCTCACCGGGTTCACGAACAATTTTCTTGATGGTAATTAAACCATCAAACACTTCAGGAACTTCTAGTTCAAATAATCGCTCTAAAAACTCAGGAGCGGTTCTTGAAAGGATAATAACAGGTGTACTATTACGCATGTCAACTTTTGAAACCACCGCACGAACCGTTTCTCCTTTCTTAAAGAAATCTGAAGGAATCTGTTCGGATTTTGGCAAGATCAACTCATTGTGATCATCGTCCATAACCAAAATCTCTTTTTTCCAAACTTGGTAAACCTCACCGGTAACAATTTCTCCAACTCGTTCTTTGTATTTTTTATACAAATGGTCTTTTTCTAACTCAAGGATTCGAGAAATCAAATTTTGTCGTAGCGAAAGAACGTTTCTTCTACCGAAATCCATAAACTTGAATTCTTCGGTCACCTCTTCCCCAATTTCAAAATCAGGTTCTATTTTTATGGCATCGGAGTATGCAATTTCAGTATTTGGATCTTCCACTTCACCATCATCCACAATTTCCTTGTTTAAGAAAATCTGAACATCCCCTTTCTCAATGTTTACAATCACATCGATGTGTTCATCGGTGTTGAATTTCTTTTTCAACATGGCTCTAAATACATCTTCAAGCACATGTTGCATGGTTTGCTTGTCAATGTTTTTTAGCTCTTTAAACTCGGAAAAGGATTCAACTAAATCAATACTATTCATTTGTTTTTATTTAAAGGATATTACACGTTTTATTTCTTTAATCTCACTTTTTAGAAGCGTACATTCTTCTTGAATGATGACGTTCTTGTTCTTTTCATTTTTAACTTTTCGCTCCACAGTAACGACAAAACCCTCTGCATTGAATGCGGACAACACCCCCTCAACTTGAACGCCATCGGTTTTTAAAAAGGTTAATAAGCGTCCGGTATTTTTAATAAACTGCTTTTCGTGACGTAGCGGTCTATCCATACCAGCTGAAGAAACATTCAATTCGAAGTCAACTGTTTCGCGATCCAAATTATGTTCTACATTTCTAGATACAGAGATACAGTCTTCAATCGAAACACCACCTTGCTCTCGGTCCAACTCAATGTTAATTACATTACGGGTTGAAATCGATAAATCAACAATGAAAAGTCCACGATTCAGTTCCTGAATGCGCTCTTCTGCCAATTTAAGTACTAAGTTTTTGTCAATCATTGTAAAAAAAGAGGGGACTTTCGTCCCCTCATAATCGTTTATCTTATTGCAAAGATAGCGTAATTCTACTTAACTACCAAATACAAAAAATTCCCACTAATTTTGGGCTATGCTTATTGAGTTAAACGACACCATTGTTTCCGCTGAGATTTTCAAGCGAAAATTTGTTTGTGACCTAAACGCCTGTAAAGGGGCTTGCTGTATTGAAGGTGACGCCGGGGCGCCTCTAACTGCAGATGAGGTTACTCAAATTGAAGCCGAATTACCACACATTATTCCTTTTATGCGAAAAGAAGGGGTTGATGCAGTATCTCAACATGGCGTGTCTTACCTAGACCAAGAAAACGAACCTGTAACGATGCTTGTTGAAGGCAAAGAATGTGCGTTTGTATACTTTGATGAGAAAGAAACTGCATTGTGTGCTATTGAAGCAGCGTTTCGTGCAGGTAAAATCGATAATATCAAACCGATTTCATGTTCTCTTTACCCTATTCGTATAAAAAAATATCACGACTTCAAGGCGTTACAATTCGATGAGTGGAAGATTTGTGAATCGGCCTGCTCATGCGGAGATCGACTTAACATACCCGTTTACAAATTCTTGAAAGAACCTATTATAAGGGCATTCGGCGAAGCATACTACAAAGAACTTGAGATCGTGGCTCCTGAGATCGAACAGATTGAACCATAAAAAAAGCCCCTTTCGGGGCTTAATACTTTCTATTAATGCTCTGCCTCACCCTCAGCTAAGGGAACATCCTGCGGAATAAAGTCGTCCGCAGCTCCAGGTTTAGAATAATCATATGGCCAACGATGAACCACCGGTAAAGCACCAGGCCAATTTCCATGAATATGCTCTACTGGGGCTGTCCATTCGAGCGTATTAGACTTCCAAGGGTTCTGTGGTGTAGCTGGACCGCGGTAAATGCTATAAAAGAAATTAAATAAGAAGATTAATTGACCCAAGGCCGCAATAATCGCAAAAACTGTTACGATTACATTCAAATCCATGATCATATTAAATGATTCAGTATCAAATTCTCCGTAGACTGAATAATCATAATAGCGTCGAGGTGCTCCAGCCAGACCCACAAAGTGCATTGGGAAAAACACGCCATATGCACCCACAATCGTAATCCAGAAATGTGCGTAACCCATTCGAGTATTCATCATTCTTCCATACATTTTAGGGAACCAATGATATACCCCTGCAAACATTCCAAACACAGCAGACATACCCATCACAATATGGAAATGCGCTACTACAAAGTACGTGTCGTGTAGTGCGATATCCAAAGCAGAATCCGCTAAAATGATTCCTGTAACACCCCCAGTAATAAAAGTGGATACCAAAGCAATCGCAAACAACATTGCAGGTGTATACACGATCGAACCTCTCCAAAGTGTGGTGATATAATTAAACACTTTTACCGCTGAAGGAATTGCAATGAGTAATGTTGTAAACACAAACACACTGCCCAAGAACGGATTCATACCCGTAATAAACATGTGGTGACCCCACACAATAAAGGACAAGAATCCAATAGCTAAGATTGAACCGATCATGGCCTTATAACCAAATATCGGCTTTCTTGCGTTGGTTGCAATAATCTCTGAAGAAAGTCCAAGCGCAGGAAGTAATACAATATACACTTCCGGGTGGCCTAGGAACCAAAATAAATGTTGGAATAACAAGGGTGAACCACCATGATTGGTCAGCATCTCACTACCAACCATGATATCCGACAAATAAAAACTTGTTCCTGCCATACGGTCCATAATTAAGAGCAGGGCAGCAGATAATAATACAGGGAATGATAATACCCCTAAAATTGCCGTTACAAAGAATGCCCAAATGGTTAATGGCATTCGAGTCATTGTCATACCTGTTGTACGTAAGTTCAACACAGTAACAATATAATTCAAACTTCCAATCAAAGAACCTGCGATAAAGATTGCCATTGAAACCAACCACAAAGTCATACCAAATCCTGAACCTGATACCGCTTGTGGTAACGCCGACAACGGCGGGTAAACGGTCCATCCTGCCATGGCAGGACCATTCCCTACTGTACCCCAATCTCCTGGGAAATCAATACCGAATATTGATCCATTCATTACAAATAAGGAAAGGAACATGATTAAAGAGGACAATAAAAAGAACCAATAGGATAACATATTCAAGAACCCAGATGCCATATCTCGTGCACCCAATTGTAACGGAATTAAAATGTTAGAAAAGGTCCCCGATAAACCTCCAGTTAATAAGAAAAACACCATGATCGTTCCATGGATGGTTACCAAACCAAGATACATATCCTCTTTCAACACCCCTTCTGGAGCCCATTGATCTCCTAAAAAGAAGTTTAAAAAATCAGAACTTTCACCCGGCCATGCCAATTGAATTCTGAACAATGTTGAAAGGACCATAGCCACTAATCCCATAAAAACAGCTGTTATTAAAAACTGCTTGCCAATCATTTTATGGTCTTGGCTAAAAATATATTTTGAAACAAAACTTTCTTCATGATGATGATCGTGGTGATCATGAGAATGTACATCGTGTGCTGCTGAAGCCATGTTTATTTAGTTTAAATCTTTAGTAATTAATTCATTGCTGTTTTAACGATATCCTTGGTAGGGGTAACAGGTGCTGCCGGAGCGGCTGGCGCTGGAAAATAGGTAGCTTTAAAATTTTTAGTTGCTTTGCCTTTCATCCAAGCGTTGTATTCTGCCTCCTCTAATACAACTACCATCAATTTCATTTTATAATGCGCTCCTCCGCAAATTTTATTACACATTAACACATAATTAAACGTTGGTAGGTTTTTTATGGTTCGCATCTCTGCTGTGGTTTTATTCGGAGTAAACTTCATACGAGTACCGTATCCTGGTACGGTATTCATTTGGGCTCTAAAATGCGGAAAATAGGCGGAATGAATCACATCCTTTGAGCGGAAGGAGAATTCGTAGGGCTTATTTACGCACAAATACAAGGTGTCTTTTTGAATAATATCATCATACACATGCTTGTCTAAGGAAGCATTGTGGGTAGATTTCATCTGAGTTAACAAGCGTAACAAACGTTCTTTACTGCCTAAATCTTTTCTAAGTACCGCGATCAAAGAATCTGTTAATACCGTGTCTCGATTGTTTAATAACTTGCGAATATCCAAAATTCCTCCAGCACTTTGACGCATTGCTAAAATAGAAGAATCAATGGTAGCTGCAGTCATTAATCCCAACTCGTTATTACCTAGAATCAACTTATAATCGGTTTTACCCAAGGTATTGTCACCACCAGAATACCTTGCAGTCCAATCAAATTGCTTGGAGTAGAGTTCTATTTGAATCGCATCTTTCGGGGATGCCGAAGTAACTTCATTCCATGTTCTTAATCCGAGAATAATAATCACTGCAAGAACAGCTGCAGGAACTACCGTCCACAACATCTCTAATTTATTATTGTGGGGATAATAGTATGCTTTAACTCCTGGCTTCTTTACATATTTATACGAGAAAAAGAACAACAAGAAATTCGTCAAAAAGAAAATTGCTATAATAATTACAAAATTCAAATTCAACAACCAATCCGTTGTCTCCCCTTGCACTGAAGCAGCCGGACCTCTTCCTGTCCATCCGTATTTCATCATTAAATAGACGAACCCTCCAAATTGAAATACCATAAAGGCTAGCATAAGCTTGGAGTTCAAGTAATTATCGCGGGTTGGGATTTCATGTTCACCATGCTTTCTCAACTTTGCCGTTAATTCATAAACTCGAACAAGCTGTGATATGGCAATAGCTCCTATTACCACAATCAAGATCATTATCAATTTATTTTCCATTTCTTCCGCTAATTTTCATTAAAATTCATGATGTATACTCTCGTCCAAAAACGGGTGATTAACCGGCGTTAAAGGCGCTCTTGATAGATTCTTTAACAAAATCAAAATAAATATTCCAGCCATCATGATGGGCAAGCCAATTTCTAGCATTCCAATATGCCAATTTTGTCCAAGGGAACCCCCTGAAACCATAATATAAACATCCAACCAATGTCCAACTAAGATTACAAGGCCAACAAACATCAATACTCCTGCATCTCTTTTAGCGTCTCTTGACATTAAAATCAACATTGGGAACACAAAATTTATAAAGAACATACCAAAATACAGATATCGATAGTTCTCAGTTCGCATTACATAATAGGTTACCTCTTCACCAATGTTCGCATACCAAATGAGCATGTATTGTGAGAACCATAAATAAGACCATAGGAATGAGATCGCAAAAATCCACTTCCCGATATCATGGATATGAGAATCATTTACATTCTCTAAATACCCTAGTTTCTTCAAATAAATCGTAGTTAAAACAATAACTACCATGGCGGAAACCCACATTCCTGCGAACGTATACCAACCGAACAAGGTACTAAACCAATGAACGTCAATAGACATTAACCAGTCCCAGGCTGATGTTGAGCTGAATACGGCGAAAAACACTAGAAATGTTGCTCCTTTTCTATAGTTTGTAAAATGGATTTCCGTGCCTCCCACTTGATCCTCAAGCAATGATCGTTTTCTAAATCCTCTTAAAAATAATAAGTACACAGTGAAGTAAACTAAGGTTCGAATCCAGAAAAAAGAAAGGTTTAAATACGGAGATTTTCCTTGAATGAGTTTGTCTTCGGCCACTGTATGTGGATCCATCCATGTATAAATGTGTGCTCCTTTCATAAAGGAAATCGTTAGTAATATTACCGCGAAAATTCCTATTCCATACGGCAAGTAAAGTGCAACGGATTCAATAACTCGTTTAACTACTGCATACCAACCGGCCTCAGTGGCGTAATTTAAGGCAAGGAAAAACATTGCACCCAACCCAATGGCGAAAAAGAAAAAGGCATTAATTAATCCATTGGTCATAAGTCTCGTTGCAAAATGAGCTTCACCCATGTTGCTTATAATTCCAAAAATGGCTAACAAGGCACCAACTCCTATAAGTCCGAAAGCTGTGTTTTTCGCTTTTTTAGTAATTGTAAATTCCATGATCTTAGTTTTGTTTTTTTGTATCCGCAACTGCCGCGGTACCATTTGCATTAAATTTCCCGTAATCCGCTGATTGTAGGCTTCTGATGTAGTGAATTACCGTCCAAATCTCTTTCTTATTTAGCAACGAACGGTGTGCACCCATCATCCCCTTTCCATAATAAATGGAATAAAACATTTGTCCATCAGATAAAGCCACACGCTCTGCATAATTTGGAACCCCTGAATAAGCTCCCGAAGCAACCATAGGGCCATTACCGTCTCCTTTTTCTCCATGACAATGCTGACACATTGCAGTAAAAAGTTCTTTTCCTTTCCCAAGAATCGCTTCTGCGTTTCCAGCATTAAGGACTAGCATGTTCTTATCCGCTAACGCTGCTGCATAATGGTCCTCCTTGGTTAATTGATCATTATACATCCCATGACTTGCTTTGAATGATTCATTCGCTAATCGAGTGTACGGCATCATTAATTTAACCTCTGCACTATCTGTTCCAAAATACGGTATCGTGAACGACGGTGGGGCCATAGCCGTTAATTTAGTTTTCTTCGATTCATCGATTCGACCACGAACTTCGCCATAATCTACATAGGCTTCAATCGCGGGTGAACGATACATGTCAGGCATATATTCTAAACCTGGACTATCTGCATTGGAAGTACATGAACTCAACGTGAGAACACTTACGGCTACTATACCAACAAATTTCAAAAAGGACTTTTTCATTATTTCCCTTAATTCTTATTCGATTATTTTCTTATCTAACTCAACAAAACCAGTGTCTTTCAACAACTCGTCTAATTTTTCTTCTGAAACTCCATGATTCTCAGACAAGCGGATTTCCATCACAAATTTGTCATCCGTTGTTCTAGGGTCTGGATTCTGTGCAGGCATACCTGGTAAAGTTCTATTCAGCAATAGGTAGGTTATCGCCATGCCATGAGCTGCACATAACACGGTAAATTCAAAAGAAATTGGAATAAACGCTAGAATGTTTTCAACGTATGAAAAATTAGGTTTTCCACCAACATTCATCTTCCATTCTACGACCATGAAATAGTACATTCCAATCGTTGCCAAGGTTAATCCTGTTAATCCATACAAGAATGCCATAATTCCAAGACGAGTACCTTTAACCCCAATAATTGGATCAATTCCATGAATTGGAAACGGGCTGTAAACTTCCGAAATTTTCACTCCACCAGAGACTAATTTTTTGGCACTTGACTTAAGCACCTCATCGTCTCCATACATTGCAAATATTACTTTATCTGACATAATCCGATATTAATGATGTTTATGATAATCTGGTGATTCTTTGTAGGATTGGCCTGAACCCTTAAGAATTGTTTTTACCTCATTTAATGCTAACACCGGGAAATACCGTGCGAATAGCAAGAAAAACACAAAGAATAAACCAATTGTACCTATATATACTGCGATATCTATATGGCTAGGATAGTGCATGCTCCATGCCGCAGGTACATAATCTCTATGGATAGAAGTTACAATAATTACATAGCGCTCGAACCACATTCCAATATTCACCACAATAGAAATAAAGAAGGTAAATAATAAACTTCTTCTCAACCTTCTAATCCACATAAGTTGCGGTGATATTACGTTACAGGTCATCATAGACCAATATGCCCACCAGTAAGGTCCAGTTGCACGATTTAAGAACGCGTATGCTTCATATTCTACACCAGAATACCAAGAAATAAATAACTCTGTAATATAGGCCGTTCCGACAATAGATCCGGTAACCATGATTACGATGTTCATGTATTCTACGTGCTTTGTATGAATGTACGCTTCTAAATTCATCGCTTTACGCATAACAAGCAATAGGGTTTGTACCATCGCGAACCCTGAGAATACAGCACCTGCCACAAAATAGGGAGGAAAAATTGTGGTATGCCAACCTGGAATAACCGAGGTGGCAAAGTCAAACGATACAATCGAGTGAACTGAGAACACAAGGGGAGTAGCTAACCCTGCCAACACCAATGAAACTAACTCAAATCGATTCCAGTGCTTCGCTCTCCCGGACCACCCGAAAGATAGAATTGAATACATGCGCTTGGCTACTGGTTTTTTCGCACGATCACGAATGGTCGCGAAATCGGGAATTAATCCAATGTACCAAAACACTAAAGAAACAGATAGATAGGTAGAAATCGCGAATACATCCCACAAGAGCGGCGAATTAAAGTTAACCCACAACGAACCGAAGTGATTTGGAATTGGAAGCACCCAATACCCAACCCATAATCGACCCATGTGAATTAGGGGGAAGGTCCCCGCCATAAATACCGCGAAAATCGTCATGGCCTCTGCTGAACGGTTAATTGCCATTCTCCATTTCTGACGGAAAAGCAACAAAACCGCAGAGATCAAGGTTCCTGCGTGACCAATACCTACCCACCATACAAAGTTTGTAATATCCCACGCCCAACCAATGGTCTTATTCAATCCCCATACCCCAATACCTGTTCCAAGTAGATATAAAATAGATCCTACGCCGTATAATCCAATGATTAATGCGATAGAAAATAATATATACCACATCTTTGGGGCTTTTCCTTCAATCGGACGACAAACATCTTCAGTTACATCGTGATATGTTTTATTCCCAAGGATTAGGGGTTCCCTAATTGCTGCTTCCTTTTGCATTTTTCTTGCTTTTAGTTTCTTTAAATATCTTAGTTTCTAACTTTTACTTTGTACCAAACGTTCGGTTTAACTCCTACCTCTTCCAAGGCTTGGTAAGCTCTATTATCCGATGAGCTTACTTTAACTGCCGAGTTATCATCATTCCAATCACCAACTATAATAGCATTGGTTGGACAAGCTTCAGAACACGCAGTAGTCAACTCCCCGTCTTTAACAGGTCTTGCCTCTTTCTTAGCCGTAAGTTTCGTGCTTTGAATACGTTGAACACAGAATGAACACTTCTCCATTACACCACGAGTTCTTACTGTAACATCTGGGTTGAGTACCATACGACCTAAATCATCTTGAGCCGGATTCACCTCGGCAAACTTTTTATAGGACGGATAATTAAACCAGTTAAATCGTCGAACCTTATACGGACAGTTGTTTGCACAATATCGGGTACCAATACATCGGTTGTACGCCATTTGGTTTAGGCCTTCATTGCTGTGTGTAGTGGCCGCAACGGGACATACTGTTTCACATGGCGCATGATTACAATGATGACACATTAATGGCATGTGAACTACTGCTGGATTTACCGCAGCTTTTTCTGCTTCCGAATAATTAAAGTCGTCTTCATTTGCTTTCTTACCTACCGATGACTCCTCTGCCGAGGCATAATATCGATCGATTCGTAACCAATGCATTTCCCTTCCGCGTCGAACTTCATCTTTTCCAACAACCGGTACATTATTTTCGGACTGACAAGCTACCAAACATGAACCACACCCAATGCACGAAGATAGATCGATGGTCATTCCCCATCGGTGACCAACTTTTTCAATTGGATGCGCATTCCATAAATCAAACTCCTCTAATGGGGCTTCCTCATGGTGACCATGTTCGTTTAAGCGTTGCAGTTTATGTTTAGGGTTAAATGCTTCTTGGTCCCCTTTCAAAAACGTAGCCAATGTCGTCTCTCTAACGATTGAGTCACGTCCCATCACCGTATGATGAATTTGCGTGGCCGCAATTAAGTACTCACCTTCAGTCTTGGCTATTGTGGCACTTGATGCGTAAGATGGTAGCCCATTCACTACCGCGACGCATGGAAATACATTCACTCCAATTGCTTTTCGCTTAGATTTATCATCTAATTCATAGCCGCCGTATTCTTTGGTTTGATATGCGCCTCGACCAATTTGTTCGCCGTTAGCTCCGCGTCCATAACCTAAGGCAATTCCAATCGTATTTAATGCCTGACCTGGCTGAGGATAAACGGGAAGGGTCACTTTTTGGCCGTTTACAGTTACACTTGCCATATTAAGGCCGTGTTCCTGATCGTAAGTAGTTACAAATCCCATCTTCTCCATTTGTACTGGATTCATGGTAATGTAATTATCCCAAGTAACTTTTGAAATTGGATCTGGTAGCTCCTGTAACCACGGGTTACTTGCAAGACCTCCATCACGAATTGCCGTTTTTTGATAAAACACCACTTCCCAATCTCCACCTTTGCTCGTTGCAGCCGATGATACTGACTTGAAAGAATAAGTAGGAACTTGTGCACTAACTGCACCACAGCTGTTGTGCGTTAACATCGAAAAATCCGTGAAACCTAGTCCTTCAGCCGTTCCTTTTATTGCATCAAAAGCCACGGTAGAGTCCTTTCCATTTCGCGTTGCAGTACCTGCCCAAACCAACAATGATTCCAATGCTGCATACGTATCGCCCAATGGTCGAATCGTTGGCTGTGCAACGGCATAATGATTTGCTTTTGGCATATAATCATTCCAAGCTTCAAGTTGGTGATGATCTGGGATAATATAGGTTGCTAACGAAGCGCTTTCATCCGCATATCTCGACGTAGAAACATACATTTTTAAGCCGTCTAACCCTTTTCTTAATGCTTCCCCATTTGAGGAAGTATATACAGGATTCGATCCAAGATTAATTAATACATCTGGACCCTTACCAGCTGCAATAGCGTCAAACAGTTGATTAGCCTCTTTGTCATTTGACTGATACAATCTTACATCATTGGACAAGTCGATGGTAGTTCCATATGCTTTCAACTGATTATTTATAGCATTGGTTAAAAGCTGTTCCGCCTCATTATTGGAACCACAAACCACCAGGGATTCATTCTTACTTACCTTGAGCGAAGCAACCGCTTTATCTGCAATCTTTTTAGCTTCAGCCGACAAACTTGAGTTAATCGTTGTTGTTCCGCCAATTCCTTTTAGGATATATGCCAATACATTTGCGGTTTCTGAAGGTTTAATTTGAGCACGTCCATCCGCATTGGACCCTGTAATTGACATGATTGACTCAAACTGATAATGTGAAGACATCCCTTTTCCTGGCTGTCTATTTATACCGTATTGAACCGCATATTCATTACCCAACAACCATGTGCTTAGAAAATCAGCACCAACACCTACAATCGTTTTAGCTTTTGAAAAATCATACGAAGGAATTATTGCCGCACCAAAATTTTGTTCATTGGCTTTACGTATAGCCCCATATGAAATTCCGTCATAATGAACCAATTTAACCTTTGAAGTACCGTTGTTCGAATGCGCCGTCGCCAATGCCAAAATCGCATCGTTCAATGACGGGCTAATCACTGTTGGAGAAAGCACAACGATATCTTTCGCCGTTTTAAGCGCTCCATTGATTGCCTTATCTGCCTTATCCACAGAAATATTTGCTTCAACACCCTTAGCGCGAACACCGCTTAATCGTTCGCTGTCATACAAGCCAAGAACTGAAGCAATAATTTGAGGGTTTGTTCCTCCTTTAGTAAACCCAAAGTCTTTATTTCCTTTAATGAAAATT
>JBJTWL010000050.1:0-24762 GCA_046081745.1 Flavobacteriales bacterium
GTTAGAAAAAATGCAAAAAGGACAGAACCCAGGAGGTAAAAAGCCTGGCGATAAAGAGGGTAATAGTCCAGGAATGAAACCAGGTGAGTCTGGTATGAATATGATGGGACTAGGAAATAAAGAAATTGCAAAAATGGCTGCAGAACAAACCGCAATACGTCAACGGCTGGAACAATTAAAAAACGAACTCAATAAAGACGGTAAAGGAACAGGGAATCAATTGAATCCATTGTTAAAGGAACTGGAACAGCAAGAAAAAGATTTGATAAACAAGAATTTTAGTCCGGAAATGATTAATCGTCAAAAAGATATAATGACGCGGCTTCTTGAAAGTGAAAAAGCTATAATGGAGCGCGGTTTTGAGGATAAGCGAGAATCTAAATCAGGTGTTGATCAAATGAAGAGTAACCTTATTGAGATTAAGACGTACAACCGAGATAAGTTAAAGCAAGTTGAAATGCTTCGTATAGTAGATCCAGCATTTAGTATCTATTACAAGTCGAAGGCGGAGACTTATTTTAATTTAGTTGATTAAATTTATACCATGAAACATCAATTACAAGTAATCCATGAAGTAACGCTACCTTCAACTCCTGCTTCCATAACAGATGTTGAAAATTTAATTGATGTAGCTTGTGGCGAATTAGCACTTAGTGAGGATGCGTATGGAAATATCCTGATTGCGGTTACTGAAGCAGTTAATAATGCCATAATTCATGGGAATAAGATGGACGCCACCTTGTCGGTTCATATAGGGGTTCTGAATAACGAAGAATGGGTTTGTTTTTCGATTAAAGACCAGGGAACCGGATTTGATCCAGAAGTTATTCCTGATCCTACAGCACCAGAAAACTTGCTAAAAGAAAACGGTCGTGGAATATTTCTTATGAAAAATTTAGCGGATGAGGTGTCTTACGAAGAAAACGGTACCGTAGTTAATGTTTGTTTTCGTAGATGATTTCAATTGATTTTTATTCGGAAGAAATTTCGAATCTCCCTATCTCGTCTTTAGTTAATACGTTGCCAGAATTAATTTCTAACGAAGGTTGTAGCTTAGGTGAAATCACGTTAATTTTCTGTACAGACGATGAATTATTGGAAATAAATAAGACGCATTTGTCCCATGATTACTATACTGACATAATCACCTTTAACTATAATGAGGGTTCATGTTTAAGTGGGGATTTATTTATATCTACGGATCGGGTATCTGATAATGCTACTCAATTGAATGTCTCGTTTTTTGAGGAATTACACCGGGTGTGCTATCATGGAGTACTTCATTTGGTTGGATATAATGACAAAACCGAAGAAGAGAGTATGGTGATGCGCACGAAAGAGAACTTCTATTTAACTAAATTGTTTCACGTGAAACAATGATTTAATGTTACCATGTTAGATACATATGATGTTATTGTTGTAGGTGCTGGTCATGCAGGCTGCGAAGCTGCAAATGCAGCTGCAAAAATGGGAAGCAGGGTGTTGCTTCTTACCATGAACATGAACACCATCGCTCAAATGAGTTGTAATCCCGCAATGGGTGGTGTAGCAAAAGGTCAAATTGTACGAGAAATTGATGCCTTGGGAGGGGGTTCTGGGATTGTTAGTGATAAAAGTGCCTTGCAGTTTAGAATGTTAAACCTTTCTAAGGGTCCTGCTATGTGGTCGCCAAGAACGCAAAATGATCGTATGATGTTTGCCTCTGAATGGCGCTTTTTATTAGAACAGAATCCTAATGTGGATTTTTGGCAAGATATGGGAACGGGTATTATTGTAGAAAACAACCGTGTGATTGGTGTAAAAACGAGTCTTGGTATTAATATTTACAGCCGTACCGTTGTGCTTACCAATGGAACCTTTTTAAATGGAATTATTCACTTAGGAGAGAAACAATTTGGTGGAGGAAGGGCTGCTGAAAGGGCTGCTACAGGAATAACAGAGGATCTTGTTTCTTTAGGGTTTGAGTCGGGGCGTATGAAGACAGGAACGCCCCCAAGAGTTGATGGTCGGAGTTTAGATTACTCGAAAATGGAAATTCAACCCGGTGATGAGCAACCGTCTAAATTTAGTTATTGGAATACGCTTCCCTTAGTCACTCAACTACCTTGTTATATTACCTACACCAATCCAGAAACGCACGATAAGTTACGTACAGGTTTTGATCGTTCGCCGATGTTTAATGGGGCGATAAAAAGTACAGGGCCACGTTATTGTCCAAGCATTGAAGATAAAATAAATCGATTTGCGGATCGGGATCGACATCAAATTTTTGTAGAACCAGAAGGATGGAATACCGTTGAAATATATGTTAATGGTTTCAGCACCTCCTTACCTGAAGATGTACAAGTTAACGCCATAAAGTCGATACCTGGTTTTGAACATGCTAAATTATTTAGACCAGGTTACGCGATTGAGTATGATTATTTTCCCCCAACACAATTAAAACATACCCTAGAAACTAAGTTGATAAATGGACTTTATTTTGCTGGGCAAATTAATGGAACAACCGGGTATGAAGAAGCCGCGTGTCAAGGTTTAATGGCTGGAATCAATGCGCATTTAGCGGTGAATAACAAGGAACCTTTTACCCTTCAACGAAGCGAAGCGTACATCGGGGTATTAATTGACGATTTAGTGACGAAAGGAACAAAAGAACCTTACCGCATGTTTACCAGCAGGGCTGAGTATAGGATTTTATTACGTCAGGACAATGCAGATTTGCGTCTAAGCGCTAAGGCTAGGGAATTAGGTATGCTTACCAGAGAACAATATGATCAAGTCATTAAAAAAGAACAGCAGACCGAATGGTTAAAAAAAGAACTCAAATCAATTGGAATAACACCCCAAGAAATCAATCCTAAATTAGCAGCATTGGATTCAGCACCAATTTCTCAACAAGTAAAATTGTCCAGTGTATTGACTCGCCCCGGTGTTACTATGGACTTATTAACTAATGCATCTGAGCTATTGTTTAATACATTGAAAAACAACAATATAGATCAAGAGGTTGTGGTTCAGGCGGAGATTCAAGTAAAGTATGAAGGGTACATAGCACGTGAAGAAGAAATCGCTGAAAAAATGCATCGCTTAGAGCGCGTACAAATTCCAAGTGATCTCAATTATGCGCAATTAAAAAGCTTAAGCACCGAGGCCATTGAAAAACTGACACACATTCAACCCGTGACTATCGGACAGGCATCTCGTATTTCTGGGGTTTCGCCCAGCGATATTTCAGTACTTTTAATCTATTTAGGCAGATAAAACGTATTTTTATGCGATTTAAGCGTGTTTTTGTTTACTTAAAACAAAATCACAAAGGAGGCTTTTAAAAAGCTTCTTAGAATTCACCTGTTGAGGCCGGTTTTTTTGATGATTCAGTAATTTATTTCAACTTCATTGTTTACTTTCGTCACGTATGAAGGTCTTTTTTATTGATAAGGTTCATCCCGTACTTCAAGAGCGATTAAATCGAAATGGTTTCGACTGTATCGATGCTACGAGTTTTTCTCAAGATGATTTATTAAAATTTGCGCAGGATGTTCAAGGCATCGTTATTCGTGCACGGTTTTATTTATCTGCTGAATACCTATCTAATTTTCCAAACTTATCATTTATTGCCCGATCCGGTTCAGGGTTAGAGAATATTGATGCAGCATATTGCAGAACGCATCATATCCAGTTGTTTAATTCTCCCGAAGGAAATCGAAATGCGGTGGCAGAACACGCACTCGGTATGTTACTCGCCTTAATGAATAAACTTTGCAAGGCCAATGAACAAATTAATCGAGGGATCTGGAAGCGGGAAGAAAACCGCGGCGAAGAATTGGATGGGAAAACAGTTGGAATCATTGGCTACGGAAATAATGGTGCTGCTTTTGCGAAAAAGTTGAGGGGATTCGATGTGAAAGTGTTGGCTTATGACAAATTCAAACAGGGATTCGGCGATGCCTTTGTTCAAGAAAGCACCCTGGAAGCGATTTTTAATACGGCAGATGTTCTTTCTCTTCATATTCCGCAAAACAAAGAAACAGTAGGTCTTGTAAATGAGGATTTTATTAATTCATTTAAAAAGCCATTTTATTTATTGAATTTATCCAGAGGTAAAATCGTACATACAGAATCCTTAATTAAAGCAATAGAATCTAAGAAAATAAAAGCCGCGGGCTTAGATGTGCTTGAATATGAATCCAAAGATTTTGAATCCATTTTCGCGAATCAATTACCCACGGCATTTAAATACCTACTTGCTTCGGATCGCGTGTTGCTAAGTCCGCATGTAGGGGGATGGACTAAAGAAAGTTACTTTAAACTAAGCGATGTGCTGGCAGATAAAATCATTGCTTATTACCAACATTAATAAGCGACGAATTGCTTAATCAGTTCATTTCCGTTTCCACTGAGCTTAATTAAATATAGTCCCGTGTTTATAGTTAGCTTCACCGTATCGTCATGGGTGAGTTCTTGGCTGTAAACTATTTTCCCATTGAGATCAAATACCTCAATCGCTACAGGAAAGAGCAGATTTTCAATATGTAAAATACCTTCTTGAATTGGATTTGGATATAGGAAAACACCCACTAACGGATTTTCCAATTCGATATTGACTTGATTAAGATATTGCTGACCATCTGAACATTGTGTTGTAAGCATTCCCGCTTGATTCTTACTGGTGAGTGAGGTATAATATATCGCGTTGGATATTAAGCCTAATGGACCAGTATTGAAGGTATTACTTGCTGTAAATTGGTGTTGTATAATATCATTTCCAAAAGGAAAGCTTCCAATTTCAAAAAATAAACTATCTACTCCTGAGTGTGGGTCGCTAACGCCCCAATTTCCTTCAAGAATAGGTTGGTATACGCTGTCAATGTCGCCCGACACCCCATCATGTATCCAGTTAATCACAGGTGCGGTCCAATCCACTTGAATTAATGTTTCATGTGGAACGTTCCAATTCCCGAGGCTATCCATTGCAATAATTCGAATTTTTCCACTTTCTTGTTGTTGGTCACTTTGATGGTAGAGTTCTTGACTAGCCCCTACCGTAATAAGTTGGGTATCCACATGATTTCTATACACATAAACCTCATCGAATGCAACAGTACATGCACCAGAACGCAAGGAAATGGAAGATCCTTGCTGAAGTGGATTAGCATCGGTCCAGCTACATACATGTATAGCATTTAGGTACACTTGAATTAACCCACTTTGTGGATTAAAGACAACATAGACTTGGTCCCATGTGTTGATCGAGATATTAACCGAATCTTCTTTTACCAAGGTAAAAACATCATTCCATACCTTGTATAATTGAACCTTATCCGTTTCTTCTCTAAAATATACAAAGTAGGAGTTTCCCCGATTAGGCAGGGTTGGATCGCTACAAAAAAAGTGCATCCCTGCACGTTGATTCGCATGGGTTGAGGTTATAGATTGCTTCCAACTGTACATATATATGTGTTGAGCAGTTTGATCAACTTGAGCATAGGCATTTGAATTATTTTGTGAGGCATCTTGCTGAACGAAGTTACCGTTCGTTCCTTGAAAATTTCCAGACTGGTTAGTCCATAGCCCTGTATTCGAAGTAAATGCATCTTCAAAAAATCCGTAGGATTGATTAGAAATAAAGGGATTAGATGCCGACGCCCTCGACGAAACCTGATAAAACCGGTGTTTTATACCCGAAGCGTCGCTGTCTTGAAATGAGGCGGTAAAGGATTGTGTTTGCCAAATCCCTAAATAATTTATGCTACTTGACGGAGGGGTGAGATCAACGTTAATTCCAACCGTTTGATAAGTGGCTACCCATCCGGAAAGTTGCGTAGCACAATCGGAACGGAACTCAAGTGTTAGGGTGTTCCCCGATGATTGAATGAACGGAGGAAGGGTATTTCCCGTGTATGTTCCGAGTACGGGGGCCTGGACGGTTGAGCCATTATATATAACTAACTTATCAAAACTTGATTCCAGGTCGAATGCAGTAAATTGAATAGATATTGAATTTCCGGGAGGAACTTGAATTAACCAAACGGTTCTTTCGTCGGCTGAATAATTTCCCATTGCACCTCCAGAATCATAGAGTGTTCCAGAAGGATTAGTGAGAACCGTTGGTGTATACGTATCATTAATTAATCCATAGTATTTATTCCAATTCCAGTTTATTCCTGGATCGGTATGGCTCTGATTCGCATAGTGCTGATGTCCTTTGATTCGGATGCAATTTCCGAGTAATTGTGTGCTTGTGGAACCGGCACCATCATAGGTTCTTTTCGGGTTTATTCCATATCCACTTTGGGTAATGTCTTTCACTAAATTGGCGGAGGATTGGTAGAGTGAGGGTGTATACCATGCCGCATTTGACACATATCCCTCATGTTCGATGCCAATGGTGTAGGAGTTTTCATTACCCACATGCCAAGCTTTATTGCTTTCTAATACCATTTGGGTTACCTGTCCATCTGAACTTCGAACTACATAATGATATGAAACTTGAGCATTACAATTTAGTCCCCACGAGATTGCTCCAGCATAGGTTCCTTGAACTGTATGGATGGTTACCGCTGAAATTGGTGTTCCGTTTCTACTACTAAAATTGCATGAAGGGGCGGCATTCCAAAGGGCAGGACCATAATTCGTTGATTTTAAGGTGTTTCCTGCACGATATGTAATGTTATCCCGCGTTTTAACGCCGGATGAATCAATGGTAATGTGTGAAGCGGTTAACACTGAAAAATTGTTTTTTCCAAAGAAATCCCTCAGGTTTATTTCATATAAAGGAAACCCATACCGCGCCGAATGAGATTCATCGGTCAAGAATCTGAATACTTCCAAAACACTGGATTCAAACGCAAAGCGATTGATACCATCCTCTCTGGGAATCTCACTTAATTCCCACATTAAATTATAGATCAATTCCGTGGTGCTTTCTCCGGTAACCGCATAACTTTGAATTAGGTTTGCGCAGGCTGCGGCATAAGCCTCAATTTGCAGGCTAGGATTATGTTTTTGGGTGACAATACTGATCCCACTTAAGTCTTCAATGCGTTTACCGTTTTCAACAAAGTATCCATGGCCATCTTCATAAACTCCCATTATTCCAAAAGGAATTGGGATACCGGAACAACCTCCTACTTCCGGAGGAGATATGTCATAAAAACGTGTGTGGGTATATGAAATAGCTTCTAAAAATCCAGGGGGTATTTCTGAATGAAGCTGATATGCGGATGAAAAAAGTGCTCCTTGACTGAATGCAGACAAGTGCAAGGTTAATACAAGATAAATTAAAAGTAGTTTAGGCATAAATAAAAATTTGCGAGGTAACGCAAATCTTTACATTATAGTATTTTTGAGTTTATAACTGGTTGAAAAACAAACAGTTAAAATTTAATTGTTAAGCCTCCAAAAACAGAAATGGGCATAACCGGATAATTGTAAAACTTGAGGTATCGTTGAGAAGCAATGTTATTAAGTTGTACGAATCCAGAAATACGCTTGTTATAGCGATATTCTAAGCCAAGATTACCATCAATGATATTGCCCATATTATAGGCAAATTGATTATTAATTTTACTTACTTGCTCACCCGCTTGATACACTTTTGCGTATCGTCCGAAGGACATATCCAAACCAGCTTTCACAAGAAACTTATCAAATAAATTATAGGATAGATTTAATAACACTTCGGCGGTGGGTAGATTCCAAGCCTTAGCCTCATTAAACATTTCATAGGAATGATATCTAGCTATGAGGTCGATGGACAGCTTCTTATTCGCCTCATAGCCAAAACGCCCCTCTATTTTAGTGTGATTTAAGGAATCATATACCAAGGTAAACTTATTGCCTGTTGAAATAAGGGTGTCATTAACGAAAAATGCACGGTTGTTTTCCTTTACAAAATTTGCCATTAAACCATAACGAATAGCGTTTTTACTTCTGCCTTTAATACCAAGTTGAATATCGTATGGATTGACCTCGTTTTGTATGTTCATGTTGGGCAATACGAAATTGTTTTCTTGGTAAAAAGAGGTTAATGAACCCTGTTTCACTTGACCAGTAATGTTAATGTAAGGAATCAATTGGTCGTTCAATAGGGCATATTGCATATAAACTGCGGGGAAAAAATAGGCCCTCGTTTGCTCCGCCGCATCCACACTTACTTTGAATCCTGCATCAATGATTAATTGGTCTTGCAACAGATGACTTTTAACCCCAGGATTTAGATCAATAATGGTGTTTTTTCTAACAATACCACTATCAGATAGGTATAATACGGAGTCTTGTATTCCATACGTATAGCCGTTATATCGAAGCCCTAAATCTCCATAGAACATAGCGTTCCCGGTGCGGTATGTACCTATCCCTTTAACACTGAACCCTTGTTCTTTTGCTTTCCAATTGGATAAACTATCAATAAATGGGGAGTCGGTTCCGGTATATCTAAAATTGAGGCTAGTTTTGATATTGAAAACACCCGTATCCCCGCGAAGCGAGTTAATTTCTGCCAAGGCATTCACTAATTGGTAACGCTGTGCTATAGAATCTTTATCTATCTCAGGTTGAGCCAACCCGTAATAATGAAAACCGTGATTGGTGTAATTTAATTTACCCTTAATGCTTACCTTCTTTTGAAAGGTTTCAAAGTTTCCTTGTACACTGGTTTTATCAAAACCTGCGGGTGCCATGAGTTGTTTATCTCGATTTTTAATGTCACCCAAAAAACTAAGGTGTTTTACATGTAATCCATAGTAATTAGACCGTGATCGTGTAGAATTTACATAAAATTCACCTAACGGCATTAGTGTCGACCCCATACCAACTTTTAAATAAAAGGGGTAATATTTTTCAAGCAATTGTTCTGTTTCAATAGTAGCCGCTTGAATGGTATCGACAAGAATTTTTACATTTAATTTCGGCCCAAGTAAGGCTCGATTTGGAACAGCCGATGTTTTAATAGAGTCAATGATTTTCGGTGAAGAGGAAATACGATGAGTTCGTTCAATATCTCGGTTTCCTTTACCATCTGTTTCAAAAACATCAGATTGCGCAAAAAGTAACGGAATCCAACCCGAAATCAATAATATCAAAAAGTACTTCATGTTATTCGGGTTTAATGTCAATGGTTTTTTGTGGATCACTTTCAATAGTTTTTGATGGATTCATTAAGTTTTCAATCTCCAGTTTAAGAGCGTTTGCCTCTGTTAGTATGCCATCTTCTTCTTTAACGGGATAGAAATCTATCACCGAGGTTATTGTTTGCTCCGCCTCCAACAGGGCTCCTTGTTGCATATGTACTTTCGTTTGAAGTATTAAGCCTTTTGCTACCCAGTAATTGTAGCTTGGTTTCATTTTGAGTAATTCTTTAACAAGGATTACCGCTGAGTCCAGGGCGTTATTTTTAAATTGAATTTCGGCTAAAACATATTTTGCCTCTGCTCCTTTTATGGTTCCTGTATTTTTAACCAACCATCTAAGTGAGGGCTCCGCCGTGGTATAGCTGTTTAAATAATAAGCGCTCATTCCATAAGCGTATTCTGCCTCAACTTTTAGGGATTGGTTGAGCCCTCCGGTTTCACGGACTTGTTGCGCATAGGAATTTGCTTCTTGATATTTTTTAAGCAGAAAATAGCAGCGCATTAAGCCAATTTTTGCCGCGTTAATATTGTTTGGTTTAGCGGCGTATTGTTCAAGTTTAATATAGTTTACTAGCGCCGACTCATAGTTTTTCTTCTCGTAATAATACGTTGCCATTTTATACGCTACAGGTTCAAAATAACTTGCAGTTGGTCCCGCTAAATAGGCTTCGTAATGGGGTAGGGCCGCTAAAGAGTCTTTTAACTTTAAACACGCGTTTCCTGCATAGAAATGTGCGTCTTGCGAGAATTTTCCATTTGGAAATTTTGCTAAATATTGATTGAATTTAGGAATAGCATCTACGTAATTACTGTCCACATAACTCTGAAGTGCTGGATTGAAATATAAGTTTTCCTTTTCATCGGTAGATAATCCAGCGCAGTCATATTCATTGGCCACTTCTTCGGCGCGTTCTGGGCTTTTCATAGCCACATAGACATCCATTAATCCTTTTGCAGCAACCGCACAAATGTCTTTTTTATTACCAAATTCTAATAATATCGAACGGTATGCACTTTCGGCAAGTTGATATTTCCATTGTTTATAATAGATATCCGCCATTTCAATGCGACAGTTTATAACTTTAGGGGATTTCGGATAATTAAGCACATATCGTTCAAAGCCTTCAAAGGATTTAACAAATTCTGATTGTGCTTTGTAGCTCATCGCTAATTCATAAGAGGCGTTTTGAACGAACTTAGACGAGGGATAATCTGTTATTAATTCTTCGAGCGTAGAAATTTTCAATAGAGGCTGTTTGTTATAGCCATAAGATTTTGCCAAATAAAAGGAAGCACGATCGGCTTGTTCTGTTTTTTTGGAAAGAATTTCTTTATAATATTGAATGGCTTGTTCATCTTTACCTTGCGTATAATTTCCATCGGCAAGTTGAAACATTGCGTCCAGTTTCTTCTCTGAATTTTGTGGTTTAGACTGCAAGTATATACCGAAATATTCAAGTGCATCCGTTAATTGATCCTGTTCTAAATAGGCATAGGCAATGCTGTAGTAGGCATCGGGTTTCTCTTCCAACAAATTGGCTGAAGGGGAACCTAAGAATTTTTTAAATTCACCGATGGATTCCTTGTACATTGATTTTTTGAAATAAATATCCGCCCTCCAATAGCGCGATTTTGCTATTATTTCCGGTTCATTCGGGTATTTATCCACTAAACCAAATACGGTAAATGAAGAATCAAGCATTCCTTTTTGATAGAGGTCTACTCCATAATTAAACGCCACGGTTTGGTAAACACTCTTTAATTGGGCATCCTTATTTGGTATTTTATTCAGGGATTCTAGCGCTTTTGCATAGTTGCTGGTTGAAGCGTAAACATTTACCAAATATTGAAAAATATCCGCCTTTCGCGTTGAATTGGGATATTTACTCAGGTAGTTTTCAAAGGCCCTAACGGACTCATCGTATGGGTTAATGTCTATTTTAAATGATATAACAGCGAATTGATACAGGGCATCTTCGGAGAGCGCTGGTTTTGCACTCATTTTTGATACGCGTTCGAAAGCGTTTCGAGCAGGAAGCATTTTATTGGCATTCAAATAACAGTTTGCAATGTGATACATCGCGGTTTGCCCAAGGCTATCATCGATTCTCGCTGCACGTTCTAAATAAGTTATGGCCAACTCTGTTTGTGTTGAGCTCATCAATGCAAATCCTAATTGATAATCGTCGACGCGCGTGGTTTTCGCACGCTTATCGTACATTACTAAATATTTTGCTGCTTCTTGGTATTGATTTAATTTAAAATAAGCATCACCTAAGAGATGGATAATATCGTTATAGTTTCCAAGGTCAGTAGTATCTAACACGGATGGTGCATAGGCAATAACACTATCGTAAAGGCCTTGTTGATGGTTTATTTGAACAATGTAGTATGGCGCAATGGTGGTGAATTCAGGCCTATATTTTAAGTGATGGAATGTCTTTTTCGATTCTGATAAATTCCCGAGGGTATAATTTAAATGGGCATAGTAATAGAGGCTTATTGATCCGTATTGACCACGAGAGTTTTTTACTTCTTTAAAGGCGTTTAAGGCTTCTTTTTCTTGTCCCTCTACGAAATAGCTATACCCCGTTTTAAAGAAAAACATTTCCTTATTTACTGAGTCAAGCGCATCACTTTGTACTAATTGATAATAGGGCAAAGCGCCGATATAGTCTTCTTTTTGGAAAAAGTAATTTCCAATTTCTAAATTAATGTTGTTTTTATAAGGATTTTCAGGATAGGACAAATTAAAGGCGCTGAGTAAGGGAATAGCATCCTCATTAAACAATGCTAATGCGGCCATGCCTCGATAATAGTATGCCTTAATGATATACGGATCGTTGCGGTCTATGGGCTGATCAATGAAATTTTCAAATTCGATTCGGGCAGCCGTGAACTGGCTTTTTTCATATAATTCTATCGCACGGTGATAGTCACGATAAACCGTGCTTGTTTTAATAGTCTCTTGCCCATAAAAGCAAGCCCCAAAACCTATCCATAAAAAGAATAGAAAAAAGATACGTTTTCGCATGGAACAAAATTATATCGCATGGAACGCTTGAATGCGCAAGGGGTTAAAAGTTTTTCACTCATTTTTGTTAAGAGATATTTTCTTTGCATGTCAATTGACTCGTTCTCTGTTACATCTTTGTAAAAAATGACACGTGGAACAAATCATTAGTTTAACAGACGTAACCATTAAACAAGCAGAGAAGACCATTCTTAAACAGGTGAATTTATCCGTTGAAGAGGCCGAGTTTGTTTATTTAATTGGCAAAACAGGCAGTGGTAAGAGTTCGTTATTAAAAACACTTTATGGGGAACTGCCTATCACAGAAGGGGAAGGCACAATTACTGGATACAATTTAAAACGAATCAAACAACATGAAATCCCTTTTCTACGTAGAAAACTAGGTATTGTATTTCAAGACTTCCAACTGTTAATGGACCGAACCGTGATTCAAAACTTATATTTTGTACTGAAGGCAACAGGGTGGAAGGATAAATCAGAAATTCACAAACGCGCCATGAGTGTTTTACAATTGGTTGGTATTGAACAAAAAGCAGATCAAATGCCCCATACCCTTTCGGGCGGAGAACAACAGCGCGTATCTATTGCTCGGGCGTTGTTAAATGACCCGAAAATAATTCTTGCCGACGAACCCACAGGCAATTTGGATGTTGAAACATCTGAAGAAATTATGCAATTGTTGGTGGCATTATCGAAGGAAGAAAACACAGCGGTTCTTATGGCTACGCACGACCTTCAAATGGTTCAAAAATTTCCAGCCCGTACATTACGTGTTGAAAACGAGGGAATTCAAAGTTAATTAAAGCAAGTCGTTCGCAAGATTTGCCAATTCCGAACGCTCTCCTTTTTCCAGCTTAACATGAGCAAATAATGGTTGGCTATTAATTTTTTGAATTAAATAAGCCAACCCGTTGCTGTATTCATCCAAATAAGGGGTGTCAATTTGGTGTACATCGCCAGTAAAAACAATTTTTGTGTTTTCTCCCGCGCGCGTTATGATTGTTTTAATTTCATGGGGAGTAAGATTTTGTGCTTCGTCAATAATGAACATGATGTTAGAGAAACTGCGCCCACGAATAAATGCCAAAGGGGTAATTACAATTTTCTTGTTCTCTTCCATTTCACTGATCGCTTTATGTTTTTTTTCATGCGCCCCATATTGCGCCTTTATAAATTTGAGATTATCCCATAAAGGTTCCATATACGGACTGATTTTATCGTTGGCATCACCAGGAAGAAAGCCGATTTCTTTGTTGGACAATGGGATAATAGGCCTTGCTAAAATAATTTGATTAAACTTTTTTTCTTGTTCTAAGGCGGCGGCTAAAGCAAGTAGGGTCTTTCCTGTTCCGGCCACCCCCTGTAATGCCACTAATTTAATTTCAGGGTTGGTTAATGCGTGTAAAGCAAATGCCTGTTCCGCATTTTTTGGTTTTATTCCATAAACAAATTCCTTTTCGATGCGCTCTAACATTCCTGAGCTTTGGTTGAAATAAACCAAGGAAGACGTTTTGCCGTTTTTCAAAATATAATACCCGTTGGTTCGCTTCAACGGTCCCAGAATTCCTTGTTCTTCGCAAGTCCCTCGAGTAAACACTTCACGAATCAGGTCGCTATCTACATGATCAATGATATAATCCGGCGCTAAATCCTTTTTTATATCATACACTTTTCCTGTTTCATAGTCTTCTGCGGCAACACCTAATGCCTTTGCTTTGATTCTAAGATTAATGTCTTTAGTGACCAGTACTACATGTCGTGTTGGAAATTCTTCTTGCAGTATCAAGGCGGCATTGATAATTTTATGATCATTTTTTGAGGAAGCATAAACCCTTTCTGCGTTGACCGTTTTGGGGTCATGATCCATAATAATTTTGAATTTACCCAACTCGGATTTAATCGCAATCCAGTTAGTTAGGCGTTCATTACCAACCAATTTGTCTATAAAGCGAATTACTTCTCGCGCCGAAAAGTTTTTAGTGTCGTTTCCTAGCTTGAATTTATCAAGTTCTTCCAATACAGTGATTGGAACGGCCACATCATGTTGTTTGAAATTAATAATGGCATGATGGTCGTGAATTAACACGGAGGTGTCTAAGACAAAAATTTTAGTTTTCTTTTTCATGGATTAAATCTGATAGTTGGTTAAAACGGGTTTTATACCCCAATTGAGTGCGTTTTGTATAATCAATACGAATGGATTCCGTTAATAATTGTCCCATTTCTCCAAATAGCACGCGTACAACGAATTTTGGAATATTTGGGAGCAGGATTTTCGAATGTTCCTTTTCGGCGATTTTTTTTGTCAGTTCATTCATGCTTGAATTATTCGATACCCCATGTATTAAGCCCCAAGTATTTCCCTCAAGACCATAAAGTAAAAGTCCTATAACATCATCTAAATGAATCCATGGAATGTATTGTTTTCCACTACCAGGTATAGCCCCTAGGTAAAATCGCATGGGTGCAGCAATTTTTTGATATGCACCTCCTTTGCTCGACAATACCATGCCCAGTCGAAGTATATTGAATGACGGTACGTGTTCAAATAGCCGATGCGCATCCTCCCATTGTGCGACCAATTGCGATAAAAAATCGGAACCAAAAGGATGGGCTTCGCTATAACAAGCAGCATCATCAAAACCAAAGGCATTTACTCCTGAAATCCCGATGTAGCTATGAAGATGAGGACAATGTTCGGTACATTCTTTAAATAGGAATTGTGTTGCGTCTACCCGCGAACGAATGAGGTCATTTTTTCTCTTATTAGTCCATCGTTTTTCAGCAATACCGGCACCGGCTAAGTTAATAATATGCGTAATGGATTGGAGTGAAGCATGGTCTAATTGATGTGTTTCTGGATTCCAAAAAACATGGTTTCCCGCCGCCGCTTTCCTGCTTAAAATTTTATGCGGTATTTTGGACAAAGTAAGCGCTTCTTGTAGCGCCCGTCCTATAAATCCCGTCCCTCCAACAATCAAAACCTCCATATAAATTTTGGCGCTAAAATATAAAATATAGCCTTTCAAGATCACCGGAGATTAAAATTAATATGTTTATAATTTTAGCTACATCCTAAGCTTTTCTATTTTTGTGGATAATGCGCAAGAGTTTAATCATTTGGTCAATATCGATTTTCTTTACGCCTGTATTTTCACAGTCATGTAAATCCTTTGTTTTCAGGCATAACACAAATCCTGTTAGTGGTTTGATTTGTGCTGAATCGTTGGTTGAAGACCTTAAAGAGCTAAAGGAACGACTCTATGAAATTCATCCAGATTTATTTCGATACACCTCTTCTCGTGCCTTAGATTCTGCCTATTTAAGCGCTGTAAAAAAATGTAGTTCAGACAGAACATTGTTCGATTTTAGTCAGATTCTAAACGACTATTTATTGGAGATTCGGGATTCACATACGTTTTTTAATGTAAGGGAGTTGTTAGCCTACGAACGAAAAAAACGACATTATTTTCCGTTTTGGTTGATGCTAATGGATAACAAGTTTGTAATTACTAAATCCTGGAATCAGGCGCTCCCTTCAGGTTCAGAACTGTTGTCATTTAATAATTATGTTCCGTTGAATTACCTGAACACGGCCTTATGTTTTTCTCCCATTGAAGGAAATACGGCCTTAGCGCAACAAGAATTATCTACGCATGTATTGTCGGGAATATTGAATATTCAAAGCCCAGTTGAGCACCCAAGGATTAAGTATACCTTCAAGGGGGACACCCTAACGAAGGCGCTTAAAAGTCCAAAGCTACGGAAGGTGTTGCATTCACCGGAATTTTTAAGCGATGAGATGCGGATTACCTATCAACGATTCCAACAAAAAGCGGTGCTCACCATTACGTCGTTTTCTCCGGCCTCCGTTACTTCTTTCAAAAAGAGATTAGATGAGGCTTTTAAAAAGATCAAGGCAGATTCCATTGAGTCATTAGCCATTGATTTAAGGAATAATACCGGGGGATATATCCTTTTACAAGAGTATCTAATGAGTTTCCTTTGCCCGAAAGGCACAACATATCCAAATTATTACGTGTATAAACGAAGTGACTACGATCGGTTTGAGCAACTGTCTTCATTTCAAAAGTGGCGCTTTAAAAAAACAGCCAAGCGTTATTACCCCAATGGCGCGATTGCTCAAGAATGGGATTTTTACAACAGCCCCAAAGGGAGCATTG
Organism: Flavobacteriales bacterium; assembly: GCA_046081745.1. Lineage (GTDB taxonomy): Bacteria > Bacteroidota > Bacteroidia > Flavobacteriales_D > Crocinitomicaceae > UBA952. The sequence continues at coordinate 16,350 of JBJTWL010000050.1, forward strand.
ATACGGTGCTTAATGAACCTACCTTGACGAATAAATACAAGATTGAATACAAGGGTCAGTGTAGTCTGTTTATTAATGGCATGTCGATGTCTGCTTCAGCTAATTTTACCGCATGGTTTGCATTGGCTGGACGAGGAAACATCATTGGAACCCCTGCGATGGGAACCTATACTGGAACGTTTGCAAATCCAGTAACGATTTATTTAAATAACACCGCACTGCCCGTTATGATTTCAACGATGAAAGTTAATTCACCACAAGACCCCACCAGCAACACGCCCATTTTACCTACCGTTTTATTAAGGCCTACAGTGATTGATTTACTGGAGGAAAAGGACATTCATTTATCTTATTTTCTTTCTCATTAATGGAACGCCAAGAAATCCCATCAACGCCGAGTATTTTTTCAGTAATGTCGCAACTGGCAAATGAATATGGGGCTATAAATTTAGCGCAAGGTTTTCCTAATTTTCCCATCGATCAAGCATTACGTGATGCAGTGTCTCATGCGGCTCAAGGACCGGCCCATCAATATGCGCCGTATCAAGGTCAACCCGCTCTACGAAGCGCCATTAAAGCGTTGATTGAAAAAAACAACGGCGCGCCAATCACAACGGATGAAATTTTAATTACGGCGGGTGCAACACAGGCAATTTTCACAACGGTGCAAGCATTGGTTTCTAGGGGCGATGAGGTGGTGCTTTTAGACCCCTGTTACGATTGTTATGAAACCCCAGTTTCCTTGGTAGGAGCAAGACCGGTACACGTCGAACTTGGACCAGATTTTTTACCGGACTGGGATGTTATAAATAGCGCAGTAACTCCAAAAACCACCTTAATGATTATCAACAGCCCACATAATCCCAGCGGTAGAGTGTGGACTGCCGATGACTTCTCACATTTAATATCTTTAGTATCCAAGTTTCCAAAACTTACCATCCTATCGGATGAAGTATATGAGTATTTAACGTATTCAACGGCGCATATTTCTGTAAGAGGTTATGAATCGTTAAAAGCGCGTTCTGTGGTAGTATCTTCCTTTGGAAAAACACTTCAGGTTACGGGGTGGAAAATGGGATATTTGTGTGCTCCAGCGCACTTAATGCAACGCATATTAAACGTACATCAGTACCTGGTATTTAGTGTGAATTCAGTCATGCAAGATGCGATTTCCAAGTACTTACCAACCTTCAATGCGGCGCTGATAAGAACCGAATATGAAGAACGTATGACGTATTTTAGAAAGGGATTGTCCGCGAGTAGATTTACGTGTTTACCCTGCGAAGGAACCTATTTTCAAACGGTTGATTATAGCCAGATTTCCAATCAAAATGACGTGGATTTTTGTTTGTGGTTAATTAAAGAACATGGCGTAGCCGCCATTCCGCTATCGGTGTTTTATAATTCGAAAAAAGACCTTCATCACATTCGCTTATGTTTTGCCAAGGATCAAGCAACGCTCACCAATGCTTTAGAAAAACTATGCAAGATTTAAAAATTGGATTATTACAGGTTGATCAAGCGTGGCAAAATCCGCTTGAGAACAGAAATCGTATTGAAGCGGCATTAAAAAAACAATCGGGAGCAGACTTAATATTAATTCCTGAAATGGCGTTTACTGGATTCAGCATGAATGCAAAGGAATTCGCGGAAGAATGGGACAATTCATCATCCGTTTTATGGTTGGAGGAACAATCATTACGCTATAACACGGCGTTGTATACGTCTTTATTAATTACGTCTGGCGGAGAATTCTACAACCGTGGTGTGTTTGTTTCAGAAGGAATGGTGATTGCACATTATGACAAACAACATTTATTTGCTTTTGCTGGCGAAGATTCGGTGTTTAAACCTGGAAATAACCAAACCATGGTGACTTTTAAAGGTTGGAAAATAAATCTTCAGATTTGTTTTGATCTTCGTTTTCCTGAAGGATCAAGAAATCGAGTCACAGAAGGAGGGGCAGCCTATGATTTGTTGTTATATGTTGCAAATTGGCCAAGCCGCAGAATCGCTCATTGGGATTCGCTGTTGATTGCAAGAGCCATAGAGAATCAATCCGTTGTTGCCGCAGTTAATCGAGTAGGAATGGATGGAAATCAAATAGCATATAATGGGCACTCGTGCTTAATTGCCGCCGATGGTAATTACATTCAACCGCCAATCCACACGGAAGAAGTGTTAATGATTCAGGATATTTCATATGAACAACTGATGGAATTTAGAAAATCACTTCCTTTTCTTAAAGAAAGAAAAGGATAAATTAATTTTTTACCTTATTTTTACGTGACCTATAATTAAAATTAATCCATGAAAAAAACTTTACTCTTTTCTTTAGTGGCAATAAGTGCGATGACTTATGCACAAAAAAAGCCGTTGGTGCCCTCAGCGAATGCTTTAGCACCGGCCTCTAATACAATGACAGCTAAGCCTGAAGCAAATACCAAAACACTTGGTGTTACCCTTTGGTCTGATAATTTTGATAATGCAACCAATTGGACGGTAGACAATAGTGGACAGACTGGGATCGAATATGGATGGAACATCAATAACGTCTCGGATGGTTGGTATTCGGCCAATGGAATAAATTCTACCGGAGGAGGAAACTATGCGGAATTGGTGAACGGAGACCCAACGGTAACCCCAGGAACACAAGCCTTAGCGGTTACCTACAATTTAACCACTGCAGCGCCAATTAATATTGCGGCACTCGGAGGAACGAATCAAGTTAGCCTGCAGTTTGAGCAGTATGGTGCACGATTCAATGACCTGCAAGACATTCAAATTAGCACGGATGGAACTAACTTTTTCTCCGTAGGAAATAATTTAGATAAACCCGTTCTTTCGGCTTCTGGTGGCTCTGCTTACAGCAATCCGGATGTAAAGATTATTAATTTGGCTACAGTTTTGCCGGCTAATCCTGGCAACGTATGGGTTCGGTTCAGTTGGACCACCAATTTCCCGGCTTCAGGAGCTAATCCTAATGTTTGGATTACCTATGGTTGGTATATTGATAACGTTAAAATCGTTACTAACCCAACCAATGACTTAAGCATTACATCAAAATATTGGGGAACAGCAGGCCTTCCATATTATCAAATTCCAACCACACAAACCGCTCAAATTGATTTTGAAATTAATGCGTTCAATGGCGGAATTAATAGCCAGTCTGGTGTTCAATACAGCATTAACGTAAACGGGGGTGCGTTTACATCTTCTAGTCCGGCAACGACCATACCTTCTTTAGATACCGCCACGTTAACGGTAAGCAATCCATTTACTCCAGCGGCCCTTGGAAACTATACGGTGGTTCATGCATTAACCGCAGATTCAACGGATGATGTACCATCAAATAACGTAATCGCTAATACGGCGTTTAGTGTTACTAACTATATCTACGCGCGTGACAATGGAACTCCAGCAGGATCTACGTCAAACGGTACCGATGGTTTTGAGTCAGGAAACTTGTTTGATATCTGGATGGCTCAAACGTTAAAGGGAATTGACGTTAGAATGCTTGGGGGTGCTAGTGGAACGACGGTTGGTACCGAGGTGTTTGTAAAATTGTATTCCATTGATCCCAATACGGGTGATTTTGTCTTTGAATCAGAATCAGATCCATATATCGTAACTGCAACAGACTTGAACGTTAACAAAATGCTCAAGTTGAATGTTCCTGTAAATTTGGTTGCAAACACCACGTATTTAGCGGTTATGGGAGCATATAGCCAAGGATTGAAAGTAGTAAACGCAGGGTCATCTGAGCCACAAACCTCTTTCTTCTTTGATTATTTTGACAATACATGGTATTATCAAACAAGCACTCCATGGGTTAGAATGAATTTCGACCCAACGATTGGTATCAACGAAGAATCCGCAAATATTGCCACGTTGGTTTATCCTAATCCAGCAAACGAGGTGTTGAACGTTAAAATGGAATTAAACAACGCAACACCTGGAGTTATAGCTATTTATAATGCAGCAGGAAGCAAAGTGAAAGAGACTTCGTTTAATATGGCAAATGGTATTGCGATTGAACAAGTATCGATTAATGATTTATCTGCGGGATTATATACTGTAAAAATCACAACAAATGATGGGTTTGCTACACGTAAATTCACGAAAAAATAAAATGGAATTAACCCTAATTAAGGCCGGTTATCCGGCCTTTTTTTATGGATTGGATTGAATGGGGATATGCCGGATTGTTTGTTGCCTCTTTTTTGGCGGCGACGATACTTCCTGTTGCCTCGGAGGCGCTCTTTGTTGCCATGTTGTTTTCTTTTAATCCATGGGTTTGTTTATATGTGGCAACCATAGGAAACACACTCGGCGGCTATTTAAATTATGGGATTGGTTATTTGGGAAAACCTGAATGGTTAGCGAAAATCCGGGTTACACAAGATCAAATTTCCAGTTGGGAGAACAAGATTAAGCGTTATGGGGTATGGTTGGCGCTTGTTACTTGGCTACCGTTTGTGGGGGATGTAATCGCGGTTGCCTTAGGTTTTTTCAAAACGGACTGGAAGCCAACCTTCTTATTTATCTTTATAGGCAAGTTTGTGAGGTATCTATTAATTCTTCTTTTCTATTTATATGTTCAATAAACCGCCTGGATGGATTATTAAATGCATAGTGATTCTGTTTTTTACATTGGGTTTATTTCGGTATTACTCGAACTCAGAACCCTATGCTACCGGGGATGGAATCGAGTATATTTTAACCACAGAAGCATGGTATAATCACGGCACTCCAAACATTAAGCTTTCAGATTTTAATTCATTTAAAACTGATTTTATTGCACATCAACCATGGGAATCGAATTATAAAGCCGCTGCGTTTGATGAGGTTGAACGATATTTAAAAGAAAGTCAGGGTAAGACAAAAGCGAATGTTCGAACCGAATTCGGGGGGTTTTATCGCAACAAAACAGCTAATGTTTATGGCTATCACTTTGTTTTTTATTCCTTATTGAATGTTCCATCACGGTGTATCACCGACTTATTTGATGTGCACCCAATTCAGGCGTTTACGTATACTAATCTTGCTTTTTGGATATTAGTATTGACATTAATATTATTTCTTCGTAAACCGCTTGTATTAGATGAAGGATTGCTGTTTTTAGCCGCGTTTTTCAGTGCCGCGTTTTATTATAATACGTGGACCCATCCCGAACTTACTACGGTTGTTTTGTTAATGGCGAGTTTTCTTTTTCTCAACCAAGAACGCGTTCACCTTGCCTTACTTACATGTGCCTTAGCCACCTTGCAGAACCAACCCTTGGTGTTTTTATTGATTTGGATGTATGTATACGTTTGGAGTAAACATCAATACGCTATTAAAGCATTACTTCTTTATGCCCCATATGGACTAATAATTTTTATTCCCTCCCTTTATTTTTATGCGTTATTCGGCACCACCAGTTTGATTAAGGATGCTGGTTTTCTTTCCGTGGAGAATATCTCCCTTGTTCGAATAATAGGGTTTTATACTGATTTAAATCAAGGAATGATTTTAAGTGTTGGGTTGTTTCTTTTGATATATATAGTGTTATTAGTTTATAGGGGGATAATAATCATTAAAAATCGTAAGGTTGAATGTTGGGATTTGATGCCGTTTGTGTTATTGTTGATGACCTTACTGGTTTCTGCCATGAACAATTGGAATCATGGGATGGCTATCGTTAATCGGTATGCGGTATGGATTGCAGTCCCTTTACTTTTTCATGTAATTCATTTAATGCACGGTTTTCCAATTCGAGCTTACATCACAATGGGGCTTTCTGCTTTAGTTTCTCAAGTTGTTTTACTCAGTGTGCATTTACCGTATAACCGATTTGATTGGTCAAATCTTGAACATATGCCCATTGCAAAATGGGTCCTTCACCATCATCCGTCATGGTATAACCCCGATCCACAAATCTTTATCGCAAGAACCAATCGTGTGTTTGATTTTACTGAAAATAGCTCGCCAGTGGTGTACTTTAATAATAGCAATGAATTAGTAAAACTTGCAGTTCACGTTGAGAATTTAGATACACTATCCGTATTTGGATATAAGATGAACCCCCTAAAACACTATCCCACGGTAAGAAGCGGTAAAGAAACCTGGCTGTATATTAATGACATGACCCAACGATCTTACAAATCTAAAACTGAACTCTTACAGTTGATTGAACAATCAGAGGTACAGCGAATTATCAATGAAATGCGCACTAATCCGCAATGGATGAAAGAGCTAACTCAAAAGGCAACACGGAATCACGTTGACCTTGAGGAACAGCTCAAACGAGACGCGAAGTATATCTTTAATGAAAAACACCCGAATCACGTACAGAACTAATAACGCCATTACGAACTAGAAACCCGTTCTCAGCAGCCTGTAATAATGGAATGTCGTCCAAATTATCAGAATATGCCTGGACAATCCGTTGGGTTGGAAACGCCTCCCTTAAACGGACAATTTTTTCAGAACCCCTACAATTTGTTCCTAAGGTATATCCGCCCCCATGGATATTCAGTGTCGTTGCAATCACAAGCGTAATGCCAAGTTTTTCACAAGCGGGAAGAATAAATACATCAGGGGATGCAGAAACCACTACCACACATAAGGCCTCAGATTGACATTGTTTTAGGGCAATTAAAAGCTCTTCGTTAAATGCCTCCTTGTTTTCCCAAAATTGGGTGGCCAAGCGCTGAACCTCCTGAGCAGAATCCTGTCCAATAAAACAAATAAATTTAGACTTAAATGTCGTGGTGTTAATTCGCTTTAATTTCCAAAGAACCCAAGCATAAACCTGCAAAGTAATTCGCCAAATCCTAAGGGGTTTCTGCTGATAATAATAGAAACAAAAAGAAAGAAGACTGTCGTATTTATATAGGGTTCCGTCAAAATCAAACAGTGCTAGATGTTCGGTACGGTCAGACATAGATTATTCCGATTAAATACAAAATCCAGCAACTGACCGTTCCTTGCAAAAACCGATCTTTAAATAATAGCGTTGTTGGGTCTCCTTCCCCTTCGTATAACCCCTGTTCGCTTATTTGAATGAATCGAATTACCCCCATCAATACAAATAACGAGCTGTACATTAACCAATCTGTGCCCAAGGCTTTTACGACAGCGGGGTCAATAGAGTATAATAAATATGCGGTAATCGTTATGGTTGCGGCAATGTATGTTAGGGTATTTAAAAACCCCACACTGTAGGCCTTCAATACTGTACGGTGATTTACCGCATTTCCTTGCAATTGGGTGATTTCTGATTTTCTTTTGACAACGACCATCAAAAAGGCAAGGAAGAAGGTAACCACCAAGATCCAATGGGAGGGTTTAACAGCAATTATTGAGCATCCCGCCAATACCCGCAACACGAAATTAATAGCAACAATGAATAATTCTAATAAGGGTAGGGTTTTTAACCAAAATGAGTAGAGTAAATTCAACAGCAAGTAGGTGAGTACAATACTCAAAAAAGTCAGGGGGAGTTTTGTGATAAAAAACACGGAAAAAGCAATAATTAGTAGGATTATACCTACGAAAAAGGCACGAGTCTTTGAAATTAATCCCGCCGCAATAGGTCGATGTTTTTTTCGTGGATGTAAGGCGTCCTCTCCAGCATCTTTGATGTCATTATTTATGTACACAAAAGAACTGATCAAAGAAAAAACAAAGGTTCCCATGAATACTGAATACATGACATTCCATTGCAACAGGTGCAACGAAAAAATGGCCGGTAAAAAAAGAAAGCCATTTTTTACCCAACTTTTTACTCGAAGTAAATTCCACCCAATTTTCATTTCAGTTTGTTCATTACTTTCCATCCACTAAAGGCGTCTCCGGGAAAGGCGGTATATACACCATTGCTATCAAGTTCATAGATCGGAATTATTTCAAAGTGCTTGAGTTTTAATTCAAACGAATTCATCCATCCTCGGGTTACCTTTACGCGTGTTTTACGCATTGGTTCCAATTCTTGAATTAACGCGGTATTATTTTCTGATACCCACCGCCAATTTTGAACCACCGCAATGCTTGAATTTATTATAAACAAGCCTATAAAAATCAGTGAATAAATCCTAATCCATGTTTTTTTATCTTGTATTAATGGCGCTAATGTCAGCGCAATAATTAAAAGCAATTGGGGCGCATAGCGTAAATTCCAAGATTCAGGCAGAATGATCATAGAAAGAACCATCCCACCCAAGAGCAGGTATAATTCCAGCGGCCTTTTTCTAAGGAAAAACAAACAAAGGAGTGGAATAAAAAGCACGAGCAATTCGCATTCAAAAGGCCCAAACGGACTCATGGTTACGGGTTGATGGTTTTTGTAATATGGAATAGATTCCAAGATGAGGTTTTTATTGAATAGGGGCTTTCTTACAGAGGCATGTTCATGATCGGTATAAATAGG
>JBJTWL010000051.1:0-10515 GCA_046081745.1 Flavobacteriales bacterium
ACTGTTAGAGAAAATGATTCCTGCTGTAGAGCTTGAATCTTCATTGCGTTCCCAATGGATTCATGCACCAGCTAACAAATCAAAGTACACAGCTTACTTTCTTATTTTTATTGATTCACTTTAAACATTTCGTTCGTTCGATTTTTAGGTCATAAGTAGGACATTGTTAAATTCCTACCTTTGATTTAAATAAGTGGTATGAAAATCGCAATTACCGGAGCAAGTGGTCACGTTGGAGTGGCGCTGGTTGAAGAGTTGACTCGAAGAGGTCATGAAGTCAGGGCCCTTGGATTTAATGATGTGGAATATTTCATTAAAAACAACATTGAATATGTAAAAGGTCATGTCAATGACCGTGCTTCTATCGAGGAACTTCTGACCGGTTGTGATGCCTTAATTCATTCTGCTGCGGTAATTTCAATCAATGGGGGACAAAACGGTCATGTACGAAAGGTAAATGTAGATGGAGTGCGCAATGTTATGCAAACGGCCCTTGATTTGAACATTCAACGGGTGGTGCATATTTCATCCATTCACGCGTATGACCCGCTTCCAAAAGATGATGTATTGGATGAAACACGAAATTTTGTGGATGATACCGCGTTCGCTTACGATCAAAGTAAGCGGGATGGACAATTAACCGTGTTGGAATTTGTGAAGAAGGGCTTGCCGGCGGTTATTGTAAACCCAACTTCCGTTACGGGTCAGCCCGAAAACAAGTTATCCCTTCAAGGAAAGGCGATCTTAGATATATATTTAGGTAAGATTCCAGCGATGTTTGCCGGTGGGTACGATTGGGTGGATGTGCGCGATGTTGCTTCATCCATTTGCAATGCGCTAACCATGGGTAGGGTGGGTGAGAATTACCTGCTGTCGGGTAGGTATTATACCATGAAAGAAATTGTGGCCATTGTTAGTGAGGTAAAGGGGAAGAAAATTCGTGTGGCCAACGTCCCGGTGTGGCTGGTACAAATGGGATTGCCCTTCGTAAAGTTACAATCCATGATTACTGGTAAGGCTCCACTGTATACGAATGAGTCCATCGAGATTTTACTGCATGGAAGCCCGAAGATAAGCCATGAGAAGGCGCGACTTGAATTAAATCATAACCCAAGACCATTTAAGGATACCATCAACGATTTAGTGGAATGGTTTAAAACGAATGGGTACATCAAATAATAGTAAATGACGGAACAATATTTTCAGTGGATTTCTTGGGCATGGATTGCCATCGGTATCATTACCTTTTTGTATTTGTTTAAACAAACAGCACCCTATGGGAGACACTCCAATGAACGTTGGGGGCCTATGATTGACAACCGCTGGGGCTGGTTTATTATGGAAGTATTTGTGTTGGTTATTCTTGCCTATTTCCTTTGGGATGCCAAAAAGCAGCTCAACGTGGTCAGTGGAATTATGGTCGGACTCTTTGTATTTCATTATGTGAATCGGTCCATTATTTTCCCGCTACGGCTGAAGACCAATGGTAAGAAAATGCCGGTGATCATTATGGTGTCTGCCATGCTTTTTAATACCATGAATGGGTTTTTCATGGGGTATTATTTTGGAAATTTTGCTTCGTACTCCGCGGATTGGTTAACGGACCCACGGTTTATTGTTGGAATGCTGGTTTTCTTCACAGGAATGGCCATCAATTGGCATTCGGACACGATTTTAATAAACCTTCGTAAACCAGGAGAGACGGGATATAAAATCCCTCAAGGAGGCTTGTTCAAATGGGTTTCATGTCCAAATCTTTTGGGCGAAGTTATCGAATGGGTAGGTTTTGGAATTTTAACCTGGAGTTTACCCGGATTGGTGTTTGCAATATGGACATTCGCCAATGTTGTCCCACGGGCTATTTCTCACCATAAATGGTATAAGGAGAAATTTGCAGAATACCCACAGGAGCGTAAGGCAGTTCTTCCGTTCCTTTGGTAGATTTATGAAATCCAATGTCCAATGTGTTCGGAGGGCTTGAACTGATTTTTACCCGATCGCTTATAAAATACAATGGATCCTTGTCACATTCTCGGGCCAAACTTTACCCCAGTAAATAGTTTGAAGCAATTAATATTCTAATGTGCTACTTCTTGCAACAGTACATAGCGTTAGCGATATTAATTTCAAAAATTTATTCAGTAGACACTGGATTCTTATTAATTACCTCATTCGATAAGTTAATTGTATACCGAGTGCTTCCTTTAACACATTCGTAAGTATTAGCGTAGTAAACAGATTCTATGGATTCATATTCGAATGGAATAACTACGTTGTTCATTAAATCTACAACGCCATATTTAAAGGCTTCACCCGCTGCACCACATTTGGCAACAATGACATACCCGTCAGTACTCGACATTACGTCGCAATATTGTGGTTCAATCAGTGTTTCTCCTTGCTTATTAAGGACGCCCCATTGGTCTTTTGTGTTTTTAATTCCAACAAACATAGGACCGTAACTACTGTAGTATTCCGGCGTAGCGAAATCCGTGTAGTTCGAAGCAAGACTATATTGTCCAGTGTTCACATTGTAAAGCGATGCCTTCCCATCCATTTGCACTAAAAAGACACTATCACTAAAGGGCTCTATGGAAGAGGCACGTTTAATTAACACCGTTCCTTTTTTATTTAATAAATCGTATCCATTAAAGTCTATGGAATTAGCCACGAAATGGTCGTTTTCAAAAGATATTTCGGAATAGTTGAAAGGTACCAATTCTTCTCCTTTGAGGGTTACTAAACCATAGGTTCCCCCAGTCGCGTCTCCATATTCACCGCGCGTAACATCTTTTCCCATTAAAAAAATTGGATTTTCGTAGTCGTAATTAATCTTACTCAGGTAATTTGCTTCAGTATTCGTGAGTATGCGTTGCGTTACCATATTCAGGATGTAGGCTTTTCCATCGTAATCCAACAGATTGACGATACTGTCGTTTTCAAACGAAATTTCTTTGAATTTGAAGGGTAAAATCGTATCTCCGTTTTTATTGATCACTCCCCAATTTCCACCGGTGACTTCAGAGCCATAATAGCTTTGCGATACTTCTCCATAGGCATTTGCTAATACCAATTGGTCATTGCCGTATAAATCCGTAGCCTTTAAGAAGGTATAGCTTGCAGGAAGTTTGATCTTTCCTTGGCTTGACATCAAGCCAAATTTGCCATTCATTTTAAATAAATAATCTCCTTCATAAGACAGCGACTCAATGTGTTCATACACGGTAGGGACAATTTCCTTTAGTGCCTTGCGGTCGATTAGGCCCATTTTTGTTTGTTCGGATTGTTCAATATATCGGCTCACAATGCACACGTTACTCTCGCAACTCATCTCCGTGTATTGTGGTTCCATAAGCACGACACCAGTTGCTGAACAGAGACCGTATTTTCCATTTCTTTTGATGATGTACCCTTCGGTATTATCATATCCTATTTGGGAGATATTCTCATATTGAACGGGAATAACTTCATTACCGTGTTTATCATAGAGTCCAAAAACTCCACCTTCGGGAGTTCCATAGCCGTTATCAACCCCGCCTAATTGTACTTTAAACAGATCGCCCAACGATTCGATATAGGAAAAATCTTGCTTAAATACAGGTGTAAGATTGGCATCCAAACCTACATAATTGGATTCTTTTTTTAATACAATTAGGACCGTTTCACCATAACTGTAGTTGTAATCATCATAGATGGCTTTTAAGACCATTTTGCCACTTGCATCCACTAATCCATATTTGGAAGGAGTGTAGCTGTAGTAATCTTCTGAATAGAGGTCAAATGAATCTTTCTTTCGTGGTTTTTTTGTTTTTTTCTCGATTCCTACAAGAAGATATTTGTCAAAATATGAGCTGCTATTAATACTGCTGTAAATTGCTTTTCCGAGTTTGTTTCCGGTTTGGTCAAGCAACCCATATTTATTGCCTTTATCCATGTAACTAAAGACGTAATCATTACAACCCATTGATATTTTACTTAATTCATTATAACGAGTTGGAATGATCAATTGATAGTTCAAATCCATAAAACCATCTTTTTCTTTATTTGAAACCTTGTAACCAATTTCTGAATAATTATCATCAAATTCTTGTTCTATCAGGTCATAGGAATTGCTTAGTTTTTTTCCATCCCGACTCATGAGCGATTGCTTTTGATATTTATCAGTAATTTGAAAAATTCCTGATTCCAGTTCAGATATATTCTCATAAATGGCAGGAAATATTTCTTTAAAGTTTTTGTCCAATAACCCTTGATAACCACCTGATTGTATAATAAAACCACTGTTCGACGCAGAGATAAATTGGTAGCTTTTAGTTAAGATCTTACCAGAGAGATCAAGGAGTTGATAGGAACCATTTTTACTTTTTGCATTAAAAAGATTATCCGAACCGTAAAGTAATACCAGTTCGGTATAGCTTGGTTCTACGAGGGTTCTTCCGCTTTCTGTGATTAGACCATATTGGTTATCCAAAGAAGCAATAAAAATGGAATCGATATCATACATACTTTCAAGGTAGTCATACTTTGCAGGTACAATGATTTTACCACTTTCATGAATAATCCCATATTTAGCGCCAGGAATTTTTCCATACGGCGATTCTATGTAATTTCCACCAATTGCAAAAATTGCATTGCCTTGATCTGAAAATTGTTCTATGTAAGAGAGTGCAGTCGTGATTTTTTTCCCCTGCTTATCAAATAGATAATATTCAGCGTTCACTTTGTTTGTACGTTGTGCGTAACCAATATTGATTATAAGGGTTAACAAGAAAAGATTGGAAATGCGATTCATAGATTTTTTTTGAAATAATGCGAATTGATTGAAATGTTACTTAATTTGTAAAATTATAATAAATATGAGGCCACAACATCAATATTTTGAAATTTATTTAAAACTACAATTGTTGTTTTTTGGGTCGGTGATTATGTGTGGTAATGCCATCTTTGCGGGGAATGAGCAAGCCACATTTTTACCTCGATATTCTTTGGAAGCGTATCTTCCAGAGATTGGTGATCAAGGTGATGTTGGTTCTTGTGTAGGATGGGCTTCAACTTATTATGGCTTAACGGTAATTAAGCGCATAGAACATGGGCAGAATTACCCTGTTTTTTCGGCCTTGAGTACCTATAATCGCTATTGTTTTTTTTATGACAAAAACCCGTGCTATGGAGGTTCGCAAATTGATGGCAGTTTGGAGGTATTAAAAAAATATGGCAGTCCATACATGAAAGATTATCTCTTGCAAAATTGTGCCCACGACCCAGACAAAAACATTTATTCAGATCGCTTATATGATTACGAGCGTTTGCAACATATGAATTACCTTCAAATTAAAGCGGCAATTACGAGCAATCGCCCGGTCGTAATTGGAATGAATGTATATGCTGGGGGCAAAGGTAATAGCTTGAATACGAAATTTTTAGATTCAAATGGGGTTATAAAAATCGAGAATTTTAACTCGGATTTTGCGGTGGCAGGTCATGCGATGTGTATTATTGGTTATGATGATCAAATCGGTGGTGGAGCGTTTAAATTAGTGAATAGTTGGGGTAAGGAATGGGGGAAAAATGGATTTTGTTGGTTACGCTACAAGGATCTTGAAATTTTGCGTGCTGCATTTTCCTTAATTCCAAATGAATTCCCAAAACTCAGCAAGTCTTCCGTGTTTAAAACGCAGTCGATGGAGTTGTTAAATACTTCCGCAAAAAATTACTACGTTTCCTATGGAATTTCCAATGTGGACGGAACTCAAGAAGCACGAGGTTGGTATTATATTCCATCCGGAGAAACGCGTGTTATTAATATCGCTAACCGCAATACGAATGAAGTTTATTATTTATTGATGGATGATATGGGTCAAGTATTCGAGTCAAAAACCAAATCGATTAACATACCAACGGATCGAGATAAGTTTTTTGATTCTAAACAAAATAAGGATGGTAAAGGCTTGTTGGATTTTTCATATTACTCCCTCTTGCCAAGCAATAAAAAGAAAACCCAGCAATTATTCATTACTGGGTCTACTATTCCTAAAATATCCGATTAAAAATCAGCGTGTCCTTTTTTGTTAAAGGTTGGTATGTTGTACCGAATTCCACTGGTTGAACCTATTCCAGGGCTGAATTTAACCCCTACGTTTGGTATTGAATTGAATGACAATTGCGGCCGTAATTCAGAGTAAATCATCCAAGGCTTCCAGAAGGCACGTTTTGTCCCTAATCTAAAGTTGATTCCAAGCGGCACATAGAGATTGGCCCCCCAATTCATCGGATTCTTATAGGTCTCTCTTTCATACGTGGTAGTTTCATTACCTGTATATGAACCATATCCTGCGTAACTATCTATAAATTCAGTATATTGAAGCGTAGTTCTTGATTGATAAGAAACACCGAAGGACATTCCTACACCCGCTGAAAATGCCCAACGTTCTCCGGCATTCATTTCCCATATATAGGCCGCTTCCAAGCGGATTTGTTGGTTGGTGTAATTTCCAAATACATTTCTGCTTACCGTTGAATCTACAAAAATCATACTCCCATTTTGAGAGGATGTCAAGGTGTCTACTACATGTGATTCGTAATAGGAGGCATAGGCACTCATGAGTTGATTAGAGAAATTGGATAAACCAAGGCGCAATGTTCCTTGACATCCCGGTAGGGATAAGCCGACTTGTAAGGATTGGAACGATGAAACATTTTGTGTGTTCATTCCGAAAGGATATTCATTAAAGTTAAAAAAGCCCATTCCTGTTTGATAGTTGCTGAAATCCTTCATTAAAATCGAAGAACCCGATGCCAAGGGAGCAAAGTCAGTAATGTTTGAAGGCGTGAAACCAAATTGTCGATAGGCTCCGCTTGATAAATGTACTTGGGTTAGTTTAACTTGACTTAATGCAGTC
This sequence comes from Flavobacteriales bacterium, assembly GCA_046081745.1. Taxonomy (GTDB): domain Bacteria; phylum Bacteroidota; class Bacteroidia; order Flavobacteriales_D; family Crocinitomicaceae; genus UBA952. The sequence continues at coordinate 6,900 of JBJTWL010000051.1, forward strand.
ATGGATGCCCCGAGGAATCCTAGAATAATAAATGTTTTTTTCATAGTTTGTTTTTAAATGAGACACCTGAAACGATAAAAAGTTACATGTAGTATTTAGAGAAAAATAATATTAAGCGGCTTGCGCTTCCTCTGCCTCACACAGGATGGTTCTGCAGCATTCAATGGAAGAAAAGTGAAGGTCTAGCACCTTGTTATAATCATCTTTTCGGTATCCGCCGAATAACGCTAAGGTTACCGGAAGGGGTTTCCCGATTTCGAGTGAAACTTCATTAACCCATGTGCTAAAAAGTTCCGCACATGCCAACCAGTGAGCGGTATCGCACTGTCCACCGAGGTCGTCCTCTATATGACTATCTGCCCCATGGGCAAAGACTACGTAATGCACCTTGCCCGCCAGGATTCGACGTTTTACCCGTTCCAATTTATTGGTAAAGTCTTGAAGGTATCCTTCGTTACTCCCAATGGGATTTACGTTACAATCCCATGGAATTGCTTTATTAATTCTTGGGTCAAAACCTCTGGAATCCTCTATGCTATTTCCAAAGTGACCATCTAAATCTAGCCAAGCACCTGAAACTCCAAGTTCTTCAAAAAGTTTTAATGAAGCGATCACTTGTCCGGAAAAGGTACAGAAACCTTGACCTGAATGGGGTTGTGCGTGGTGCATTCCCGATACGGGGGCAAAGCAAAGTTCATCGGGATGCATGAGGCTGTGTTTGATGGCGTGATAGATGGCACTGTTGGTATAGGTTACGCTGGTCGCCAAATTCTCTGACCATGGGATGCCATTGGATCGGTAATTTCCGGTTTTATTAAAGAAATTGGATACGTATTCTTCCGTATGTGCTAGTAAAAATTCATCTTGCTTAAACGGTGGAAAATCAGAGTGTATGTTGAAATGAGATTGCAGATCACTGCGCTCAATTTTCTGCATGAGTAGATACGGCTTAAGTGGTGATTGGGAGTAGGAATGTTCTTGGATCGAATCAAAGCATACTTGCTTGTTGGTGTAAAAGGTAGAAATGGTCTGTTTTCTTTTCATAAGCTGGTTGTTTTTTAGGTTAATAATTACTGCAAATGTTCCAATGATTTCAACCATTTATCGATTTCTTGCAACCTTGTAACATACAAAAAGTCGCACGAAAACGACTTCTTTAATAGCTTATTAAAGGAACCATTTAGTTGGTGTTCAGGAATTCGTCGATGGATCTTATAGACTGGTGATGCGCTCTGATTTGTTCGATGTCCCGATCGATGTGGCAATTCACTAAGCGATCAATTAAGCGTTTTTTAGTCTGCACTAGCTCTTCTTTGAAGGTACTTAAAAAATGATTCTCTCGCTCCGGAAATTCGGTTAACAGCCTATACAATTCCGAAAGCAATGGCCAAGTACTTGGAAGGCGTTCCGTTTGAATGAACCAATCCAGCAGGGGTGATTTGAGTAGAATTAGTTCTTCCTTAAGCGCTTTTTCCTCATTGCGCACATCACTGGCTTGCTCATAGCGTTGGTTTCGGATGCAGTCTTGCTTGCGTACCGCCAGCTGTGCGAGCGCTAATTTACACGTAAGAATCTTAATCCGGAGTTCGTTGATGTCTTCAGCGGTCAGTGTGCACGGCTGAATGACCTCATGACTACCTATAGAAAACGGGGTGGTTTTCCAAGTGGAAAAGTCGAGTTGGTAGAAATTAAAGAAGGTGCCGGGTGCTTCACGTTCGATAATATCCATGCAGGTCGTGTTGCCGGGAATCCGAGGGAATACGAGCGTGAAATTTTTAGATTCACCGACGTGATTAAAGTAGTGTTTGTCGGGAGCGATGGGGATGTTTATTGCTTCAAGCAATTTGAACTTATCTTGCGCAGCATTGATTCTAATAAAAGTTTCTGGGTGAATTTGGATCCACCCGCCTTTGTTATATTTCTTCGGTGCCAAATAGATAAAATCAATTCGGGTTTCTGTATCGGTTAGTTCTATACATGAAACATGGAGTTCTCCCATTCGAATGGGGTTTGGGTTGTGCAAACGCAATCCTTGCGTTGGATCTTTTTCATCGGTCGGGTTCATAATAAGAATTTAGAAACCAAAGATTGACAAAATAACCCAAACCAAATCAATAACTCCGTATATTATGTACGGGGTTTGTAAAATAAATTTATTGGGTATGATGATACCGGTTGGCAAAGCGAATATTTCGAACATCATTGACCCGGACTCCATGATTAATCAGAACTTCTTGGGCTTTTTTTCGGGTAAATTGTCTCAGATAAAAAGGTTCATTAACTACAAAATGATGAATGGCATGTGTAGCCCCAAAAAAGAAGCAAAACCACTGCATGGGGTAACTCCACCACGGAGTAAATACTTGCACTTGCTGTATTACATTGCCATGCTCCACATCCCCATTGTAATGCATATTAGAAGATACAAAATGCAACGCGAATTGGCGAATTAAATTCGGTACCACTAAGAGCACCATTAAGGGATTGATCCAGGATAGGAATGCATCGAATTGGGGGAGGGGATACCCCACCCACTGAAGTATATGAAGTACTACAAATGCATACCAGAGTATGGTGAGCGGAACTCCAAAAGGTAGAAGTCCAACCAATACCGTTCGAATAATTAAACGCAGGTCGTTTTTACTCAAATTTCCTTTGTTATATTCTATTAATATCTCCTTTCTCAATCTTGGCATCCTGAGGATTCCAGAAAGCAATAAATCCGGTAAGACCAGTAAGCGTAAGATTGAAAATCGATCACCATTGGTTATTCCGCGTTCTTCAATGTCGAAGGGCATCCCGGAGTGTTGGTGATGAAAGTGGTGCCAATACTTGCGAATCCATGGATTTAAACTAATAGGTCGAAACAGGTACACGCCCACCATCATTAGGTTATACATGAACTTATTCCTCTTAAAATATAATTCGTGGATGAGGTCATGTTCCAATTCATGCAGCAAGGACGTAAGAAAGGCAATAATGACAATAGTTATCCACGAAGGAAGCACGTCCATAAACCAAAACCAAGCCGTAGTGATAATCAGTGCATTACAAAGCAACATGATGCTAATCCCAATTAAGTCCTGGTAATTGGTCCACGCATGCGCTGCACGGTATCGTGCATAGAGGGCTCTAAGCTCCGATATAATCGATTTTATTTGTTCTTGTGCGTGTTGGTTAATTGCCATGTTGTTAAGGCTTAAGGAATGCAATAAAGGGTGTCGTACCAGGTGCCGTATCCGGCCCAAATTCCTAAGGCCCCGTTACTAATGTTACTTGGAATCAATACAGGCGATGAAAAAGGACTTCCATTGCTTTCCATTTGCGACCTCATTTTATCGAAATAGGTATATACGGGGATTTCTATATGTGAAAATCTAATCACTACGCTATCCCCATATTTAAAATAACGTTTAAATCCAGACGGATAGGTGCTATCTTTTTCCGGATATCGCGTGTCAAAATCTATCGTTAATCCATTGAAAAATTCATCGCTAAAATAGGATGAACCACCATGTCTGAATCGGTAATCTTTCGGATGACCATTTACAGAGGTAATGATTTTTGATTCCCATCGATAGGCATTCACTTGAGAAACTGGATCTGAAAGTACAGC
>JBJTWL010000052.1:0-3674 GCA_046081745.1 Flavobacteriales bacterium
TTTTGTCAATCCGGGCGATTACATTGCAAGTGTAGTGCTTGAGGGAAGCAACAACTGCGATTACACCACTAATATACCGTTTACGATCTTGCCTTCGGTCACGCTGGAAAACCTCATCATACCGAATGTCATTACGCCCAACGGAGACCAAAACAACGACGAGTTGCTGCTAGACAACCTCTTTATCAATTGCACGAATTACGACTTGTTGATTTTAAACCGCTGGGGCCAAGTCGTGTACGAAGGGACTAACACGAGCACTCCGTTTAGCGGAATGGACGCGAGTGGAAAGGACTTAGAGGCGGGTGTATACTTTTACAAGCTCACCACTAACGACAACAAGGTGGTTCATGGTCATATCACCGTGATACGGTAAGGAACTTACCCGAGTTATTCACCGCATATTTGCGGACATTAACACATTAGTGCGGCCGCTGTCAAACACGGAGATCGCTTATTCATCGATGCTGGAAAAACATGGATTCAACCGGTATTGATCCTCGAAGCAATGTTCTCCTAGCTTCTTGCTATTTCACCAAGGAAATCGAAATTCCTGCAGCACTATAGAAAGCACCCATACTCTTTGGATTCAAGAGCCCTTGGGTGGCGTTAATAACAGCCTCCATTTTTGGGACGTATTGCCATGGAATATAGTTAATCTTAAGAAAAGCACCCCACTTGTATTGTTCTTTAAGCATCCATTGATACCCTATTTTTATTCCAGTATTCACTCCAATGCCTAAAGCTTTTTCTCTTTGGTCATCTACGAGAAACGGTTCCTCGTTGATCCTTCTGTACATACCTGAAGAATTCAACCCGCATTTAGCCTCGGCGTAAAAACTCGGTCGATTCATCGCTAATTCCCAATGAGCCAGTAATTCCAGTGAAAGCGAATTAAGCATCAATTGATTGATGTAATTCGGATTATGTGCCTTACTCTGGTAAAAGGAATAGGAAGCATTTATTCCCCACTCAGTCTTCTTGTTAGGGTTGAAAAAATAACTAAATTCTGCCCCAACACCGTGCGCAATAAGGGGTTGTTTTTGAAGTAAAAAGGGTCGGCTATCGTTGTATAAGCCTATGGCATTATCCATGGATTTTGAGAACCAATAGGAATAAAATACGCCTCCAGCAATTGATTGAGCATTGGCTATGCTTGTCGACCAAAGGAGTATAAAGAGGGTAAATTGTGGATACCTCATGTTAACCCATTAATCATGTCCATTACCGCCTTATACCCCGATTCAACGGCACCATGTACTGTTTGATGATGTCCATTAACATTCATTGCTTCCCCTGCAAAAAACAGGGAATTTCCAACAGGTTCTGCAGCAACCTTTCGAGCATCTCCCATACCAACTGTACTGTATCCATAAGCCCCTTTAATGTATGGCTTAGCCGAGTAATCAAAAACAATGGAGTCTAAAAAAGTGGCAGATGCTTGACCATTATAAATGCCATCAAGTTCCTGTAATAATGCGTTAGTAATTGCGGCATCACTGCCCAAAGCGTGCAATGCTGCCGCCTGATGCCCCATGACAAAAGCCATTAAAACATGATCGGAGGTTGACTTGCCAACCGTATCATCGAGGTATGCAGCACAAACCGAACCGCCATAAAGATTGTCGTCGTAAAATTTGACCGAGAATTTCATAAATACCTTCATCCCTGGTCCCATTCCAAATTTTGAAAATGCCTCTGTTTTTGAGGAAGGCAAAGCGGGTACAAAAGCGATCTCCCCCAATTGGAGTATTGAAATTGGAACCGTAACAATGACCTTGTCCGCTTCAAAGAAGTTATTGAAACTATCTATTATTTGAATTTTATCAGCACTATAATCCACCGAAACAACGGGGGTGTTTACTTGAATATTTGGTAAAATTTCCTGAGCAATGTACTCATGAAATACATCAAAATACGTTGCATTGAATTTAAAATCTTCGTCTCCTGAGACCCAATGCTCTTCATCTTTTTGGTTCCATCGTGCCGATAACATGGTTGCATCAGCGCCTTGATCGCCGGCAATGGCCTCGATGATATGGTCGTATTCCGTCCCGAATCCTTGCTGGTGGGCGTATTCAAGAAAGGAAATATCAGGAAGGTTTTCTTGTTCAAAAATAAAAGGGTCTTTCGGTAGCGATGAGACCACTTGCCCTTGAAACCAATAACTCAATTCCGTATTATCCAACGTAATACCGATGTTTTTAGAACGTACAAGGTCGGCTACGATACTTGTTCTCCCGTGCATCCACTGTGCCCCAGTATCGATTGAATAATCGGCAAAGCCCGTTAATTTTCCAAGTCGGCCACCATAAACTGACGAGGCCTCCAGCAAGGTAAAATCAACGCCCAATGATTTTAATAAATATCCCGCATAAAGTCCTGCTGCACCAGCTCCGATGATGATTACTTTTCCACTGTATTGGAATCCATCTATCAACGATGCTTTCCGACAGGAGGATAGCAGCCAACCTGGACTCACCAAACTCCCAGCGGAGACCAAGCTCATAAGCTTTATAAAATCCTTGCGATTCATCGAAAGTAAAGCTACGAAAAGTTATGAAGAGCGGATAAAACGGATGATTTTTTTCCAGGGCATGGCTATTGTTTTTCTACCTTTGATCCATAAAACGTGTCGTGGTTGGTCTTTCGGGCGGTGTAGATTCGAGTGTTGTTCCCTATCTCCTACTCCTTGGATCGACGACGTCAACGGAGCCTGCTGGTGGCGCAACGCCGGTATTTATCTATACAAACAAAGTAAATTACTCCTATTTTTTTTGGAATCAACCCACCACAAATTTGGTGTGGCTGCCTAATCATCCTTATAGTTGTCGGTTCGCTCTGTAGGCTTTGTGAACTTTATTCTATCCCCTGTCCATGACGTTAGGTTGCCTGAAGCGTCCATGAATGAAAATTCCACTTCGTAATGCATGCTGTCGTCAAAGACAAAGGCCCCCGAGCACATGCCGTGTCCTACGTTGATGTTGTTGCCCTCAGGTTCAATGTAAAAAGTTGTTTCTTCCCCTGTTTTCGAATTTTTTACTGTGGTCTTTACAATGACATCCGAGCTGTCTATTGCCGGATTACTAAAAACAACATGCACGGACGGTCCGCAACCATAATAAATCAAGGTCTTTTTTAACTCCTTGGGGTTGGCCGAAAGGGTTGGTTTTTCTTGGTCCATTCCACCGACCACGGTATACCTAACTGGCTCATATTTCTGCGTTGAGCCATTGTACTTTTCAAAGTGTTCATATTCGGGGAGGCGGTCAATGTACATGGTGTATTCCAATCCTGTCTCCAATGCGGTTACGGGTTTTAACACCGCTTGAGTCACGTAGAATTGTCCGATACACACCTCGGTTACCAGCAGTTTTATTTTCTTATTGCCACTTTTTAGGTAGATCGCATGTTTTTTGTTCAGCCCTAAAATCACGTGTTGACTTTCCGCATAGCCGGTAAGGACAAACATTGAATTTTGCTTAATGGTCTGCCCACTCGGGAAGATCCAAAGTCCTTCCCCAGCACAGTCAGCAAAAACAGTGGCTGTCCAAAAAAGCCCGAGGAACAAGATGAGTATTGGTTTCATGGGGGTGGGGTTAACGTTTTGCGTGCAGGCGCATACCGGAAGGTTGCACTTACTCGCTGTTATGGGTTGGTTTTATAATATATAA
>JBJTWL010000053.1:0-16435 GCA_046081745.1 Flavobacteriales bacterium
GCCAGGTCAAACCTTATTGTCTACCCCTGTAACCATCAAGTTACGCATCAATAAAGAATACAAGAACTTCACGGCAACGGGTGCAAACGGTGGCAAGCCGATGTACGGATGGTCGATGGATGAGATTGCCACAGAAGTTGGATCGCATGATGCATTGAAGGATGCCTTGAAAATGATTAATGTGGTGCCTAACCCTTATTATGCTTACTCTGATTATGAGCGTACGAGAATTGAAACCAAGGTTAAAATCACGAATCTTCCTGAAAAATGTACCGTTAAAATCTATTCTGTGAATGGAAAATTGATACGTGCGTTCAAAAAGGATAGTCCAGTAACGTACTTGGATTGGGATTTAACCAATAACAAAGCTATTCCAGTGGCGGGTGGAGTTTACCTCATTCACGTGGATGTTCCAGAAATTGGAGAAGTGGTATTGAAGTTCTTTGGTGGTATGAGAACCCCAGATTATCAAGGAATCTAATCTTTAATAATAGTTAGCATGAAATCGATTAGTAAATATAGTTTAATGTTCGTAGCAGTATGTTCATTATCAGCTTTCGCGGGTAATGAAGATCGAGTAGGATCTGCAGGAGCTTCCCATTTGTTGGTTAATCCTTGGGCACGTGGTTCTGCAATTGGAGATGCTGGAGTTGCGACGATCAATGGCTTAGAAGCTCAATATAATAATATTGCAGGTTTAGCATTTTTGGATAAAACTCAAATTAAGTTCAATTATTCCAATTGGATGGGTAATGCCGGGATAAGTTTGAATTCTGCTGGATTTGCTCAACGTGTTGGTGAATCCAATGTAATAGCTGTGAGTATTCAATCCATGAATTATGGGGATGTTCCGATTACTACGGTAGCAAACCCAGAAGGAAGTATTGGATATTTCTCTCCAAGAGCAAATATTTTCAATGTGGGATTTGCTAAGAAGTTCTCTTCTTCCATTTATGGGGGAATCAACTTTAAAGTGGTAACAGAGAGTATTTATAACTTAAAGTCAAACGGAATGGCCCTGGATGCAGGAATTCGTTACGTAACGGGTGAACAGAATCAAATTAAATTTGGAATTGCCTTGAAAAACGTAGGTCCCGTGATGAAGTTCAAAGGGGATGGATTAGCGAATCAAGTAGAATACGTTTCAAGTGGATTTATAGCTTCGTTAGAGCAACGTTCTGCTACCTATGAATTGCCTTCTTTACTGTCCATTGGTGGCTCGTATGATTTCATTTTTAGTGATGCCAGTAGATTGAATGTTGCGCTTGCATTTCAGGCAAACTCGTTTTCAAAGGATCAATATCGACTTGGCTTAGATTATGGCATGTCAACCGAAAATGTAGCGTTTAATCTTCGCGGTGGCTTTGTTTATGAATCTGGTATTTTCAATGCAGAAAATCGATCAAATGCCTTAACCGGACCTACCGCAGGTTTTTCTGTAGATGCCCTGGTTGGAAAGAATAAAAGTGCATTAGGTGTTGAATATTGTGCTCGATTTGCAGGGGTTTTTGGTATCATTCACACCCTTGGGGTAACGATTAGTTTAAAATAAGAAATTGTATTATTTTTGTTGAACAAGAGGGCTTCGGCTCTCTTGTTTGCGTTTAATCCCTTTTACCATGTCACAAATTAATTACTATTCGGCGGAAGGCCTACAAAAATTAAAGGATGAATTACATGAATTAACTCATGTGCAACGACCGTCTATTTCGAATCAAATCGCTGAAGCACGGGACAAAGGTGATTTGTCTGAAAATGCTGAATATGATGCAGCCAAAGAAGCACAAGGAATTCTTGAAATGCGAATTTCTAAATTGGAATCTGTAATCGCGAATGCTCGATTAATCGATGATGCGAATATTGATAAGTCACGTGCATTTATTCTCTCCACGGTTAAAATTCGAAACATTGCCAATAAAATGGAAATCGAATATACACTTGTAGCGGAAAGCGAAGCGGATATAAAGCTCAGAAAGATTTCGGTAGATTCACCAATCGGGAAAGGAATATTAGGAAAGAAAGTAGGTGAAATTGCGGATATTCAAACTCCTGGAGGCTTGATGCAATTTGAAATTCTTTCAATAAATCGTTAATGGCTAGTATCTTTACGCGGATTGTTAACCGTGAACTTCCCGCATATATTCTTGCTGAAGATGAATTACATTTGGCAATTTTAGATATCAATCCCTTAGTTCAAGGACATGTTTTAGTGTTTCCAAAACAAGAGGTGAATTACCTCTTTGATTTAGATCAAACCGCTTACGGTGCATTGATGGATTTTACCAAGAAAATTGCGTTACGATTAAAAGAGCTTGTACCTTGTGTGCGAATCGGCGTTACCGTAATTGGATTGGAAGTACCTCATGTACATGTTCACCTTATACCGTTGAATACCATGAATGACATGAATTTTTCACGAGAAAAAATGGCATTAGATGTGAACTTGGCAAATAAGTTGGTAACCACATTTTAGGTAATGAGATTTCATGAAATTTAAAAGTTTACTCTTGTTTTGTTTAGGATGTTCATTCTTCGCTGCTGCGGCTGATACCACACGCATATTGTTCATAGGGAATTCCTTTACTGGAAATAATGATATGCCAGGAATTTTTCAGAAAATTAGTAAAGCAAAGAATAAAGAGATCCATGTAGAAAAATGTTGGAAAGGAGGGGCATCTTTGAAGGATCAAACCTTAAGGCCTGAATTATTTGCTGCGATTAAGAAAGGGAATTGGGATGTAGTTATTGTTCAAGGGTGGTCCAAAGAGTTCGTTCAAAAAAAGGAATATATTGATACGGTCACATTACCCTATGCGGGAATGATTATCGATACCATCAATACTTATAATCCCTGTGTGCAAATCTTGTTTTATGAAACGTGGGGTTATTTCAATGGATGTGAGATGGATTCAACGCAACTTACATACGAACAAATGAGTGATACCATCATTAAAGGCTATTCTTATTTAAAATCAGTGTATAATTATCCTGTAGTGCCTGTAGGCAGCACATGGTTGAGCTTCCGTAAAAAATATCCGAATATTAATTTGTACGATACAGATTTATATCACCCAAGTAAACTGGGTTCATATTTGGCCGCTTCCACGTTTTTTACCTGTATTTTTCATGAATCACCAGTAGGTGTTACCACGAAAACAATCAGTTATTCGGACGCAAAATTGATACAAGAGCATTGCGAACAAACACTCTTGCCTAGGCTAGAAAATCTTGGGTTTAAACGTAACTATTTTCTACTGTCCACAACAACGGATGAAAAGGGACGCTATCAATTAAAGGCAAGTGCAGTTTATGGCGAGCAAGCAAAAATCACGTGGTATATCGCAAAAAACAAAGTGTTTAAAGGATCTGATTTGACGTATTTTTATTCAGCGCCGGGAACGTATTCGGTTAGACTAAAGGTTGAAGAGCCATGTGGTACGCGATGGTTTTCTCAAAAAGTAACCTTTAAATCCAAAAAAAAGCCTTAAGAATTAGGTGGAGCCTTACGGAGTTTAAGCGCGTATAGAATGCGGTTATAAAACGCTTCAAGCGGTTCGATATATTGCGTCATTAAAAAGAAAAATAAAACCGCCAAACACGATATCCCAACACTAGAAACAGGGTCTAAATTTCGATTAAAGGCATACGGGACCAGTCCGATTCCAAAGATGCCGCCATATAAAATAATCACATGAACGACATAAATTGGAAAGGTATTCTGACCCATTTTTAGGAATCTTGGGAAATTAATATTGACCTTACTGTCTAAAAGCATTAAACTTCCTAGTACCATGAGCACCTGTCCGAACCGGACGAAATGGGTGGTATCTAATTCAAATACACTCCGTTCAAGCATTCCAGTGGTTTCAATCACACCATCCAAGGCATGTAAAATCGATTGTGTAAATAGGTTTAAGCAAAGTCCAAGGAGAATAAATATAAGGCTGAACCATACTTTTTTTGAATGTTGTTCATAGGTTCTAACGATACTGCCAATTACTCCTCCAAGCAGCACATAACTGGAATATCGCAATATTCCGAAATCCGAAAACGGTCCATAAAACATATTTTGAATGAACCTTGGAAACCCATGAGGCCAATAATATGGATTATTTCCATGAGCAATGGATGACTCATCTGATTGAATATAATCCTTTAAACAAGCATATGCTCCTAAAATTAACAGCGCTGCAACCAGATAATACCAATGCATTGCGCCCCTCTTTATCATTTTTTTCAGTCCAAATAAGATCAACAGTAGGAAAATACCGATCCCTATGGATTGGAGTACATGGAAGGCGTAGAGCCAATCTAAATGCCATGCTGAACCGTAATAAATATCTTTGCCTATGGTATGAACCGATAGTTGTATGGCATAACCCCAAAATAACAATTCCAACACCCGTTTGAACCCTTTACGAACCCGTTCATTTTGCATGAATGATTGTTCGGATTTTGCACCGGTTAATAAATACACGAATATCAAGCCGCTGGTAGTAAAAAATAAAGGGGATGTTAGTCCATGTAGGTTATGCCAAAATGAGTAAAGCCAATTAGAACTATCTCGATATTGGTTGGCTAGCGCAGCGCCAGTAAAATGTCCTTCTAACATCAAAATGATCGCGATTGATCGCGCAAAATCAATGAAATATAACCTAGGCTTAGCCGATTTTTTTTCAGTAGTCATTCAGACAAAGTTAGCAGAATCTTAGCAGTTACTTATTTTTTTAGAAAGGTAAAATAAACTCGAAGCGGTTCTTTAATGTCCTCAAAATAGAGATCGGCATAACAGCTTGCGTGCTTTCCTGTGAATAAAGGGGTAAACATGAATAATATCTCGGATTCATTTTCAGCAATGGATTTCATCTCATATTGAAGCCCTTCCTGGCTGAATCTGACTTCACTCAGTTCGAGTTCACTCGCGTCATGATTAATTACAATGCGCTTGGTTACCCCATTTCCTTCTTTGATTTCATCCTCTTGAACTAACGGTTCGGCTGTGATTCGCTGTAAATTTTGATGCTGGATACGAGTCATATACAAAATCTCAACCTTCCGCTCAATGCTTGCAGCTACTGAGTATACGGAAGAGGCTTTGTCTTGAAGGTTATCCGATGTGTTCTGATTCGCTGCAAATTCACCCAATGGAACCTCTACGATCTCAAGCGAAATTGATTTGTTTTTATCAAGTATTTCTTTCAAGGCACCGTTTTGATATTCAAGAAAGAATTTTTGAACAGACGAGATTCTACGTTGGGTAAGATTCACGTTATACTGCGTCACATTAAGCGGACTGGCATATCCTCTCGCAAATAACTGCACGGAGTTTCCACGTGCTAATTCATTCCGAACAGAATCATACAATTTTAATAATATGGTATAACCTTGATCCACCTTACTGGTGAAAAATGTGGCCAAACTGGGTTTATCCGAAACACTATCTAAGTACCCTTTACGTGCCTTAACATAATCCACATACAAGAGGTCATAGGGTAGGTTACTTTTTTTCGCATAGGATTTAGGATTGGGATAGTCGTTCCTAAAATACAAGGCCACGGGGAATTCGATGCGGTTACTATCCGTGTGAATACTATCTTTAGGGGGTGGGATGACAGGCCGTTCAATGGTTGCTACATAAATATCACTACAACATGTGGGATTTTTTTTCGACTTACTTCCTAACCGATTTGAAGACACAAAAACACTGTCAGCTTGCCTGAAGAAGTATAAATCATTTGCCGGGCTGTTGATGGGCTTACCCATGTTTTTGGGTTTAGAGAATTGCATTTTATCCGACAGATTGGATTCAAATACGTCATATCCTCCATATCCGTAATGCCACGGCGAAGAAAAGTACAAGCGGTTCGAATCTACATCCATCCATGGGGTGATTTCATGTTCGATGCTGTTGATTGAACTTAAATTCTTTGGCGTGTCAAAGGTCCCGTTTGTTTTTATTGCAGCAAGCCAAATATCCATGCCTCCCTTTCCCCCTTCTCGGTCTGAGGAGAAGAACAAGTAACTTTTACCGTTTTTAAGTTTAACCCAGCACGGATTCGTGGTATTTGAACCTTCCATATTTATTATCGCGGGCAAGGTATCAATTTGATCAGCCCCATTTTCCTCCTTGAAACGAGCAATCTTACATTGATAATTATATCCTTTATCCTTGCAAATACTGTAATAATACCATCCCTTATCATCGAAGCAACCATTACCTGTACTGCGTTCTGGCGCTGATAATTGTTCCCATTGTTTAGGTGAGGAAAAGGATTGATTCAAAGAATCAAAATTGGACTTGTAGGTTCTTGTACGATAGAATTTTGTGTATACCTCTTCGTTGGTATTAATGGAATCCGCCTTCAATGAAGAGAAATAAAATATTCCATTCTTGAATAGATGACCAAATTCCGCATCAAAGGAATTGACACTATCAGGCATGGATACTAAAGGAGTATGTATTGATGCAGCGGTTGATTTAATGGCAAATTCTGTCGATTTAATTTCTTGTTTTGCTCGAATGTAGGCAAACCCGTCAGGATACGTAGCCGCTTCCTTGTATGCTTTTTTAAATAACGCCAGTGCTTTGCTATAATCCCCGGTTTGCTTTACCATTAAGGCATAGTATATAAGCGCATTCGGGTATACCATTTCTGGATCAGCAGCATATACTTTTGCGTACCATGAAGCCGCCTCAGCATAGTTTTTATATGCTCGTTGTGTTTCTGCCTGTTTCCAATGTAAATCAACGGACATAGAATCCATTTGAATGGCCTGATCGTATATTTTGGAAGCATAATAATAATCTCCCTTTTGAAACTGCTCATCCCCAAAAGAAATTAAATCTTTGAGCTTGACTTGACCATCAATGAAGATGGTCAGTAAGGAAAGGATAAGGGTTAGATGAAGTCTGGACATACGCGATGATCAATGCGTTTCGGTTTAAAACGATACATGATATAGCGAACCGCTATTTCAAACCCACCTCGCGCTTTGCTTGCAGGTACAAGCGTTGAGGTATTAATGTCGTAACTTAAGCCAACAAACCAATCCTTGTATTCACAACCCAAGGATAAAATTTGAGCATCCCTTGCGCGTGACCATACCCCTACCAAAAGCGCTTTGTGAATATAATTTCGGTCGCTTCCTGGTAAATAATATCGAACAGAACTCCCTAACATTAATTCGTCGTATGTGCCCTGTTTTGAATATTGCAAAGAAGGTAAGATATCCCAACGGGCATTTAGTGCTTGGCTGTATTTAACTTGCCAAACCCACCTAAGGTCTCGTTTAATTACATCCTGATAAAATCCTTGGTTAGGTTGATTTAAATTGAACGCACTTAATCCAATCTTTAGATAATGGCGCGAAGAGATATTCCATCCATATTGTGCGCCTAATCCAATATTGGCATTGGTTTTACGATCCGTTTGAAAGGTTTCATTGGTGGGTAATAAGGGATTAAAGATGTACCCGTTGTATTGTACGTCAAAGTAGAACGCATCCGTATTTACTTGCCTGTGATTAATACCCAGGTTCATTCCACCAGTTATAATGTGAATGGAGTCTGAGCTTAATTTGAACGTTTTGGATAAGGTCACCATGGCTTCGATTGTTTTAAGCTTGCCATCACCCGCTTGATCATGAAACATCAATAACCCGTAATTGAAATGCTTGGATTTTCTGTCAACACATACATTAAACGTTTGGAAGGGAACAGATACACTGCGCCATTGATCCCTGAAATTTCCTATGAATCGTGTGTCCCCGTTAAATTCGCCCGTATTCGCTGGATTTTGGAAGATGGGATTGTCGTTGAATTGGGACCAATGAATGTCTTGTCCATATGCAATGAAATTAATAAGCAAGACAATAATTGTAGTAATTCGATTCACCATGTAAATGTATCAAAAATGCCCATTAAAACAAAAGCCTTAACGCTTAGGGGGTACTTGATGAAACAGGTAGAATTTTTCCGTTATAAACGTGGCCGCTTTGTAAGGTGAATTCCGCAATATACGCTCCCATGTCTTCTGCATTCACAGGGGCAACATATCCCGGAAATGCATCCCGTAACATTTCGGTATTGACGGCACCCAGGCACAAACAATTCATACGAATTCCCGAATCCTTTTGCTCTTCAGCAAAAACCTCTGTAAAATTAGTGATCGCCGCTTTCGAAGCTGCGTAAGCAGAAAGCCCTGGAAATTTGATACTGCCTTGAAAGGCGCCCATGGTACTAATGTTTACTACATGTGCTTTACCTGCCTTAAGGCGCGGAAATAGCCATTGAATTAAAGCTACAGGCCCAAAAAAATTGGTTTGCATACACCGATGGTAAGCATCTAGTGAAATTTTGTCTACCGGGCCTTGTTCCAAATACCCAGCGTTATTGATCAATCCATGAACAGCTGTGATTTCTGTGAAGTGCTCATTCAACTGCGATTCAACCGCTAATGACAAGTCAAACGGAAGCACAGTAACTTGATTATTTCCTTTATAAATCTCAGTTAATTCCGCAACATTTCTACTTAGTGCAACGATTCGAAGTTGGGGATCCTTAGATAAATATGCAAGAATCGCTTTTCCGATCCCCCTTGAAGTCCCACAAACAACGATGCACTTATTCATCAAAGGTAATACTTAGGGTTTCTGAGCAAGGGTCTGTTTGACACGTTAAAATATAACCGTCCGCGACTTCTTTGTCCGTGAGGGTATAATTTTGGCGCATACTCACTTTACCCGATGTAACTTTTGCTCGACAAGAACTGCAAACCCCACCTCGGCATGAGTATGGAGGGTCTAAACGTTGCTCTTCAAGTCCTTCCAGTAAGGTTTTCTTTCCTGCCTGAAATGTGAATTCATGGGTTTGTCCATCCAGTGTAGCGGTGATAGCCACTGGGCCATTAATCTTGTTTGTATTATCAAGCGCTGCTTCCTTTTTGGGAGGGGTAAAATACTCACGTTTGATTTTTGCTTCAGGTACCCCAAAAAACAAGAGGCCTCGCTCAATTTCTTGCATGAATTCAACGGGTCCGCACAATAAATATACATCCGCTTGGAGTAGCGTTAAATCAGCCTTTAATTCTTCCATTAAGGCATTGTAGTCTAGGCGTCCATTTTGGTACCCTTCTTTGGATTCCCTACTTAAATATACCGTTGACTTCACGGAATCTAGCAAGGATTTAAACACCATATCACTAGCCCGTCTAATCCCAAAAAATACCCTGAAGCTCTTTCCGGGAATAAAAGCCTCTATCATAGATGCTATCGGTGTTATTCCACTTCCTGCAACGAAGGCACAAATGTTTTGCTCGCCGTTCAACACAAATCCACCTTCAGGAACATGCACTTTAACAGTACTTCCTATAATCGTCTGATCATGCAAAAAAGGAGACATTTGACCGCCTTCGATCCGTTTTACACCAATCTTAAATCCATTACCGGATTTTCCACAAATGGAATAAGACCTGCGTATTTGAACGCCTTTAAGGTCAATTTCTAAGGTTACATACTGACCGGGTGTGAATTGCGTATTGAATCCATCCTTGCTTTTTATCTCAAGGGTGAGAACTACAAAATCCGTAGTAAGGTGTTCCTTTTCGGTAATGGTTAAGGTTGCCCATTGTGAAGATTTACTCCCAGTTAAAAATGAAAATATTCCCATGTTATTCGTCAAATGAGATGGTTATTTTATTGCTCGTTGGTATGGCTTGACAAGTCAGCACATATCCGCTTTTTACCTCTTCAGGTTCCAAGGCATAATTGACTAACATTTCGGCTTCCCCTTCTAAAATCTTTGCTTTGCACGTGCAACATACGCCGCCTTTACATGCAAAGGGCACATCTGCTCCAGCACGCTGTGCCGCGTCTAATACATTTTTATCCGATTCCTCCATTTGAAAGGAAATTAAGTCGTCATCAATGATGAGTTCAACTTCACAGGTACTGATTTTCCTTTTTTCCTCAATGGCATTCGTCTTATTTGAATTCCCAGCATGGAATAATTCAAAATGGATTTGATGAGCAGCCAATCCCTTTTTTTCAAAAAAGGATTTTACGCTAAGTATCATCTGTTCAGGTCCACATACATACACCCCGTCTATGATATCGTGAGATAAAAAAGCTTGATGTAATGCGATTAATCGATCATGGTCGATACGGCCTTTTTGAATTGGAATGCCTTGGCTTTCTTGACTGAAAACATGAAAAATTCGCAATCGCGTCAAGTAGTTATTCTTAAGTTGTTCTAACTCTTCCGCAAACATCACTTTTGAAAAACCTTTATTTCCAAAAAACAGACTGACTGTAGAATGAGGTTCCTCATGCAGAATCGTTTTCGCAATCGAAAGGATTGGTGTGATTCCACTGCCTGCAGCAAACAACACAATATTCTTTTTCGCCGCTGGATTCGTTTCATATTTGAAATTTCCTGCAGGAGGCATTACTTCAATCGTATCGCCTGCATGTAGCTGATTCAACGCATAGTTTGAAAACAAGCCTTTTTCAACACGTTTAATACCAATGCGGTATTGCCCCTCAAATGGAGCGCTACAGAGTGAATAAGACCTCCTAATTTCTTCACCATTTAGTTGTATCCTGAATGTAAGGTATTGCCCTGCATTGAAGTTAAATGTTGAAGTAATCTCAGCGGGAATTTCAAATGAAATTTCTGCTGAATCGTCAGTTAATGAGCGAATTGATGAAATCTGTACGGTATGAAATTTTAATGACATTCAGTGTGTTGTGTCGGCAAAATTAAACAATTCAAATCGAACTCTTGTTCATATAAAAAATAAGATTCTGTACCGTCAGAATGTTACCCATTTTTTTAGGATTTGATTTGAGTATATTTGTAATATAATTGTAAGATATGGAAACATTAACGCAAGAAAAATTAGCCGAGAAATTTCAAGCAAAAATTGATGCGGATATTAAGATTGAACCCAATGATTGGATGCCAGACACTTATCGGAAAACCTTAATCCGACAGATTTCTCAACATGCGCACAGTGAAATTGTTGGGATGTTACCCGAAGGTAATTGGATAACGCGAGCCCCTTCCCTCCGAAGAAAGGCCGTGTTGTTGGCTAAAGTGCAAGATGAAGCGGGTCATGGCCTGTATTTGTATTCTGCCACCGAAACCTTGGGAGTGAGCAGAGAAGATACCATTGACGACTTACATGCTGGAAAGGTGAAATACTCCTCTATTTTCAATTATCCAACCTTGAGCTGGGCAGATATGGGTGCAATTGGTTGGTTAGTAGATGGAGCTGCCATCATGAATCAAGTGGCTTTGTGCAGAACGTCTTATGGACCGTATGCGCGTGCCATGGTAAAAATTTGCAAGGAAGAATCATTCCATCAACGGCAAGGATATGAAATCATGACCACGCTCATGAACGGAACCGAGGCACAACGTGAAATGGCACAAGATGCAATGAATCGTTTCTGGTGGCCTTCATTAATGATGTTTGGTCCAAGCGATGCGGAATCCAAGCATACAGAACAATCTATGAGATGGCGAATTAAGCGGTATACCAATGATGAGCTGCGCCAATCTTTTGTAGACGCAACGGTTCCACAAGCCGAGTTAATTGGTCTCAAAATCCCTGATCCTAATCTGAAGTGGAATGAAGCACGTGGTCACTATGATTTTGGCGACATAGATTGGGATGAATTTTGGCAAGTGGTGAATGGCAATGGTCCATGCAATAAAGAACGGATTGAAACTCGGATTAAAGCAAAAGCCGACGGCGAATGGGTTCGCGAAGCGGCCTTGGCACACGCTAAAAAAATGCAATCACGATAACAAACAAAAATAGATAACCATGTCAACAAACGAATGGCCCTTATGGGAAGTTTTTATTAGAAGCAAACAAGGACTAAATCACAAGCACGTCGGAAGCCTAAGGGCTTCGGATGCCGAAATGGCATTGCAAAATGCGCGCGATGTGTACACCAGGAGATCAGAAGGAATTTCGATATGGGTAGTACAATCGGCACTAATCACGGCTTCTGATCCATCAGATTCTGAAGCGTATTTTGAGCCTGCAGACTCAAAAGTATATCGGCACCCCACATTTTATGACTTACCGGATGGTATTGAACACATGTAATTATGGAACATACCTTAAAATTTTTATTGCGGCTTGGTGATGACAGCTTGATTTTAGGTCAACGGCTGGCTGAACTATGTGGGCATGGACCAATCCTTGAAGAAGACATTGCCCTAACTAATATTTCATTGGATTTAATCGGTCAAGCTACGAACATTTACACCTATGCCGCTCAGTTGGAAGGTAAAGGAAGAGATGCTGATGCCTTGGCTTTTCTACGCTTGGAGCATCAATATTTAAATGCCGTGCTGTTGGAACAACCCAATGGAAACTTTGCAGATACCCTGGTTCGCCAGTTTTTCTTCGATGTCTATCGTAAATTATTGTTTGAACAGTTACTCACCTCCACCGACGAACAACTTGCTGCAATTGCAGAAAAATCACTTAAAGAAACGAAATATCATTTAACGCATTCTTCGGAATGGGTGATTCGATTGGGAGACGGTACAGAACTTTCTAAGGAACGGGCCCAATTCGCAATTTTGGATTTATGGCGATATACGGATGAACTATTTTACATGGATGAAACGGAAAATCACTTGGCATCCATTGGTGTGATTCCGAATTTAAACGCATTAAAGCCGCGTTGGATGGAACACGTAATTTCGGTTCTTGACCGCGCAACACTGCATATACCGGAAAACCAAGGATTTTTTGGTGCAGGTAGGCAAGGGCGTCATTCAGAACATATGGGATTCCTATTAGCTCAACTGCAGTACATGCAGCGTGCTTATCCGAATATGCAATGGTAACACACGAAGAAATTCTTGTCATTTTAGACGAGGTTAAGGATCCTGAAATTCCTGTGTTATCGATTCGTGACCTTGGGATTCTTAGAGCAGTTAATTATACTGCGGATGGCTGGATCATTGATATTACGCCGACGTATAGCGGCTGTCCTGCCATGATCACGATAGAAGAAGAAATCGCTAAGGTGCTGACCGCACAGGGCGTTACCCAATTTTCCATTGTTTCTTCCCTTTCCCCTGCGTGGACTACCGATTGGATTACCGAGGAAGGGAAACGAAAACTTGAAGCATATGGCATTGCTCCCCCTGTGGATGAGGTCGATAAAAGTGTTTTGTTCAGTAAACCTCCTGTTGTACCCTGTCCGAAATGTAAGGAAACCAATACAAAGCTGATTAGTCAATTCGGAAGCACCGCATGCAAGGCACATTATCAATGCCAAGTCTGCTTTGAGCCATTTGATTATTTTAAGTGTTTGCGGTAGTGTAAATTACTTCCCATGATTGCTTCGCGGCTAAAGCCCAACTGAAATCGGAGGCTCTCTTTTTACTGTTTTCACTTAATTGGTCTCTTAGGGCATGGTTTTCTATCAATTCTTCAAGGCCCTTTTGGATTTCTTGGACATTGAATGGGTCGCAATATAGCGCAGCATTCCCAGCGATTTCAGGTAAACAGGTAGTATTTGCGGCTAAGATTGGGATTCCACAGCGCATAGCTTCAACTAAGGGGATACCAAAGCCTTCGAAATACGGAACATAGGCTAAGGCCAGGGCTGAACCCATTATCTCAGCAAGTTCTTTTTGCGCCAAGTACCCCAAGAAATGAACTCGTTCCGCACCACTTGGGTCAACAGTAAAATCATGATCTCGCCACATGGCACTCCCAACAATCACCAGATCAACCGATGGATTGCTTATGCCTTGATAAGCCGTAATTAAACGTTGTACATTTTTTCGCGGATGTAAAGACCCAACAAATAAAAAATACGGTCGATTATTACTGATGCGTTTTCGTGTAGCACCTATTATTTCCTCCGTTAGGGGTTGATAAATTTCACTTGCACCGTTGTGAATTGAAAAAATTTTATCGCTAGGGCACCCATAGCAACTGGTGATGTCTAGTTTTGAGTATTCTGATACCGTGAGCACTCGAGTTGCCTTTTCTACAAATTTCGGAATGTATTTTCGGAGATACCAACTAATAACATGAGGTAAATCCCCTGGATTGTGCTCAAAGTTTAGATCATGCACCGTAATAACGCTTGGGATTTTACTTCTCAAGGAATTATACCCATCCGGTGAAAAGAAAAGGGTCGCCTTGTATCGTTTTAATATCCGAGGAATGGACCATTCAAACCACATCCAATACAAAAGGGGGTGTCTGGTCGGGGGTCCAATAACCACCTTTTTTACATGGGGTAATTCCGGAAGTACAACCGCAGGCTCGCGATCAAAAATAAGTACGAAGTTTACCTCTTTATGCTCCGCAATCCAACGAATTATAAGCTCATACGTATACGTTCCGAATCCTTCGAGTTTTTTGGGTGTTAAGTGACGGCAATTTATTGCGATTACCATTAAAATTGAAGGATATAATTGGTTTCTTTTTCTACTCCAATCGTTGTTGTAGGACCATGCCCACAATATACCAAGGTATCATTTGGCAATTGAAACATTACTTCATGAATACTACGTTTCAAGGTTTCCATATCGCCACCCGGAAGGTCTGTTCTTCCAAAACTGCCGCGAAACAACACATCTCCATTAATAACAATACCTTCTTTTTCCACATAGAATACGACATGCCCAGGCGCATGCCCCGGAGTGAATAGCACGGTGAGTTCGATGGATCCAAACTTTATTTTTTGCTGATGTTCCAGCCAGTAACTAGGGGCAGGAGAGGGTACATACCCCTCAAAACCATACACATGCGCATAGTCAGCTACACGATTCAAGGTATCTAAATCTAAGGAGTGAATCCCCAATGGAACTTGGTAAGTTTCTGATATAAAGTGATTTCCTAGCACGTGGTCAATGTGGCAATGGGTATTTAACAAGCCCTCAACCTGCAGATTCGAGGAGTCAATGTAATGCATAAGTTCCTGCCGTTCATGCGCTTCGTAACACCCAGGGTCAATGATTACTGCACGTCCTTGCTCATCCGAGAGCACCACTGTATTCTCCTGAAATCCATTGAATGTGAATGACTGTACTTGAACATGCATGCCACAAAGGTAGTAATTCCCACGCTTATCGGATGAGTACAACATGCCCTTCAAGCCCGTATTTACGTTCTTGCTTGTCTGTATAAGTTAATTTCCAGGTGTAAACTCCGTCCGGACAGCGCTGTCCATCATAGGTTCCATCCCATTGATCAGATAGGCTATTCAAGGTTTTGATTAATTCTCCCCATCGATTAAAAATGAGCATTTCCATGGTATTGATGTTACCACCATATACACCAAACAAGTCGTTTCTTCCATTTCCATCCGGAATAAAAGTATTTGGGACATAGATTACTGCTTCATAACTAATGGATACCATGGCATCTGCAACGCATCCGTTTAAATCGGTAAAAGTCACCATGTACGTATAGTCCATATCCGGATTTGCAATGGGATCTGGACAATTAATACACGATAAAAATTCGGGGGGTGTCCAGGTGTAAACTCCAGGACTATTTCCAATGGCATTTAATTCCACTAAATCACCGTAAAATGCTTGTATTTCAGGAGAAATCGTGATGGTAGGGAGCGGGTGCAATACCACTTCTACATAGGCGGTATCCTTACATCCATTGATATCCGTTCCTACTACTTGAAAATTAGTAGAGGTGTTAGGACTCACCCAAACTTGATTTCCCGTTTGTTCAATGATTGCATACGCTGGAGTCCATTGATAATACAAACCACCGGTTGCCCAAAGGGTTGCCGTTTCTTTTGGACAAATTATGGTATCGTTTCCAGCTGTAATAGATGCCGTAAGAATATCAATATATACGCTATCAATAACGGTCCCACAGGCATTGGTGAAGTTACAGAAATAATACATCTCCTGGGTTGGCCAGAGCGTTACCGATGCTTGATTTACCGCTGATATATTTTGGTTCGGTGACCATAAATAGGTGCTTGCGCCTGATGCGGTAATGGATGTTGATGTTCCTTGGCACAACACTAAGGTATCGGGTAAGTTAGAATTCGGAGGATCGTAATAAACGTTGATTCGAACGCTGTCCGTTGTTGAACATCCTTCGGGCGTGGTAAGTGTGGCAAAATACGTAATGCTTGAATCCGGACTTGCTACTACATTCGCTCCGCTGTTGTTACTCAAGAATTGATTCGGTGACCAGGTAATAGTTCCTAAGCCACTTGCCGTTAAAGGAACTTGTCCCCCGATACAAATGGAAGTATCATTGGATAGGCTAAGATTCAGAGGGACCACATTGAGGGGCACTTGCAGGGTGTCTGATCCGCAACTATCACTAATTATTACGGTAAAAATTGTATTAGAAGAAATAGTTGCTAATGGATTGGGAATGGATGGATTGCTCAACAGGTTACTCGGTGTCCA
>JBJTWL010000054.1:0-9012 GCA_046081745.1 Flavobacteriales bacterium
TCTTTTTTGGTACGTACTACCACTGCAGTAGCCACTGAACCTTTTTTCACCGCACCCGTTGGCATTGCACTTTTTACCGCAACCACTATCTTATCGCCTATAGAGGCGTATCTTCTGCGGGTACCTCCTAACACTCTAATGCATAGTACCTCTTTTGCGCCGGAATTATCAGCAACTGATAATCTTGATTCTGTTTGTATCATCTCTCAGGTTATTTCGCTCTTTCAACAATTTCTACTAAGCGCCAGTTCTTAGTTTTACTTAAGGGCCGCGTTTCCATAATTTTTACTGTATCGCCAATATGGCTCTCATTCTTTTCGTCATGCGCCACAAATTTTGTAGTGGTTTTAACGAACTTCCCATACTTCGGATGTTTTTTCTTACGTTCCACAGCAACAACAACAGACTTATCCATTTTGTCACTGGTTACGATCCCGATTCTCTCTTTTCTTAAATTTCGCTTTTCCATGTTAAGCTTCAATTATAGCGCTTATGCTGCGCTGTTTCTTTTGGTTAATTCAGTATTAAATCTCGCGATAGTCTTTCTCAAACTTTTAATTCTCATTGGGTTCTCAATCGGAGCCGTTTTGTGAGTCAGGGTTAAAGAAATCATTTGACCTTGTAACTCTGCAAGTTTACGATTCAAATCTTCTAGCGATAATTTTGATATATCTTGTGTTTTCATGTTCTCTGATTAAGCAGGTATAACAAAGTCATTACGTACTATAAATTTGCATTTCACAGGAAGTTTTTGAGCCGCAAGACGCATAGCTTCCTTTGCAATTTCATAAGGAACACCATCTGCTTCGAACATAATTCGACCCGGTTTAACAACGGCAACCCAATGGCTTGGTGCACCCTTACCTTTACCCATCCGTACTTCTGCAGGTTTAGCAGTAACCGGTTTGTCTGGGAAAATTCGAATCCACACTTTTCCTTCCCTCTTCATGTAGCGCGTTACCGCGATACGGGATGCTTCGATTTGACGAGAAGTGATCCATCCTGGTTCTAAAGTTTTTAGACCAAATGATCCAAAAGCAATGGTTGATCCACGTTGTGCTAAACCACGGTTTCTCCCCTTCTGTACTCTTCTGAACTTCGTTCTTTTTGGTTGTAACATTTTACTACTCTTTTAAGCGTATTACTTTTTCTTTCTTTTTGGCGCCGCTGAACCACTTCCTCCAGCATTTGACGCATTTGATGACATGCCAACGTTTGGTGAAAGGTCACGCTTGCCGTATACTTCTCCTCGGCAAATCCAAACCTTAATACCTAAACGACCATATGTTGTATGTGCTTCTGATACCGCATAATCAATATCGGCTCTAAAGGTATGTAAGGGCGTACGACCATCTTTATACATCTCTGAACGAGCCATTTCGGCACCATTCAAACGACCAGATATTTTAATTTTTATCCCTTCAGCACCTAAGCGCATCGTTCCAGCGATAGCCATCTTAATGGCACGACGGAATGAAATTCTAGCTTCAAGTTGACGTGCAACTGCATCTGCTACTAAACGAGCATCCAGTTCAGGACGTTTAACCTCGAAGATGTTAATTTGAATTTCTTTCTTAGTTAATTTTTTTAACTCTTCCTTCAATTTATCAACTTCCTGTCCACCTTTACCAATAATCACGCCCGGACGAGCGGTATTAATGGTTACGGTAACCAACTTCAGTGTACGTTCGATGATGATTTTTGCAATACTAGCTTTCGCTAAACGTGCATTCAAATACTTGCGGATTTGATCATCTTCTACGATTTTATCTTTGTAATCTCTTCCACCATACCAGTTAGATTCCCATCCGTGGATGTAGCCTAAACGATTACCTATTGGATTTGTCTTTTGTCCCATATTCTTAAGAATTTACACCATCAACGATGATTGTAACATGATTTGATCTTTTTCTAATTCTGTGTGCACGACCCTGTGGCGCTGGCTGAATACGCTTCAACATTGCTCCTCCAGCAACCTCAATTGACTTAACAACCACTTTCTCTTCACTCAGGTCTTTACCTTCGTTTTTCTGTTCCCAATTAGAGATTGCAGAACGTAGTAACTTCTCTAATCCAACTGCAGCAAATTTGGAATTATGGCTTAAAATATTAAGCGCTTTATTCACTTCAACTCCGCGAATTAAATCGGCAACCATTCTCATTTTACGGGGAGAAATTTTGGAGTCATTCAATTGCGCAATTGCAATTTGTTTTTTCTCGTCTTTTAACTTCTCAGCCCTTAGTCTTTTTCTAGCACCCATGACTTACAATTTATCTTATCGTTTTTTATCTTTTTTATTTCCACCGTGCCCACGGAAGTTTCTTGTTGGAGAGAATTCACCTAGCTTGTGACCCACCATATTCTCTGTTGCAAAAACAGGAATAAACTTATGACCATTGTGTACCGCGAAGGTCAGACCAACGAAATCCGGAGTGATTGTGGACGCACGCGACCACGTTTTAATTACTGCCTTGCTGTTTGAAGCTTGGGCATCATCCACTCGTTTCATCAATTTGTAGTGAACAAAAGGCGGCTTTTTTAATGAACGACTCATACTACGTTATTTTTTTCTTCTTTCTATAATGAACTTATTCGAATACTTAGTTTTAGATCTAGTCTTATACCCTTTAGCAGGCATACCATTTCTAGATCGTGGGTGACCTCCGGAATTTCTTCCTTCACCACCTCCCATTGGGTGATCCACAGGATTCATAACCACACCACGAACACGTGGACGACGGCCTAACCATCTAGAACGACCTGCTTTACCAGAACGCTCCAAGTTGTGTTCTCCATTTGATACAACACCAATCGTTGCTAAGCATGTTACCAATACCATTCGGGTTTCACCAGAAGGCATTTTCACAACCGCAAACTTTCCTTCACGTGCATTCAATTGACCATACGTTCCGGCGCCTCTTGCAATAGACCCACCTTTCCCTGGCATTAACTCAATATTATGAATCAAGGTACCTAGTGGAACATCAGACAAGTACATTGCATTTCCTACGTTCGGGGTTGCAGTTCTTCCTGCAGTTACCGTATCACCTACTTTTAAACCGTTGGGTGCGATAATGTAACGCTTCTCACCATCAGCATAATAAAGTAATGCGATATTAGCAGTTCGGTTTGGATCATATTCAATTGACTTTACCGTTGCTGGAATATCAAACTTATTACGTTTGAAATCTACAATACGATACTTTTGTTTGTGACCTCCCCCGATGTAACGCATAGTCATACGTCCGTCATTGTTTCGGCCACCAGATTTTGTACCCCCTTTAACAAGGCTTTTCTCTGGTTTCGATGCGGTAATTACCGACATATCGATCGCCACTTTGTGACGTTGACCAGGGGTTGTTGGTTTAAACTTTCTAACGCTCATTGCTCAATTAATAGTTGTTAAACAAATCAATGGTTTCACCATCTGCGATTGAAACTACAGCCTTCTTCCATTGTTTGCTTCGTTGCTCAACAATGCCTTTGTTTGTATATTTCACAGAAGATTTTCCACCGCCATAATTTTGTGTACGCACCTCTGTGACGTGTACTCCGTACATTTTCTCGACAGCATGTTTTATTTCAAGCTTATTCGCTTTGCGATCCACTTCAAACGTGAATGCATTTCTAGCCTCAGAAGCAAAGGTTGCTTTTTCTGTTATGATTGGCTTTTTAATTATTCCTTGCATGACCCTGGATCAATTAATTTAAAATTTCTTCAATACGACTAATCGCCGATTGGGTTACTAAAACTTTACGTGCATTTAATACATCGTATGTATTGAAAGATTCAACCGTTACCACTTTAACTTTCTTCAAGTTTCTCGCAGCTAAATAAACGGCATCATTTTTATCTCCCAAAATCAATAATACCTTTTGGTTTTCTAATGAAAGTGCTGACACCATAGATACAAAATCCTTGGTTTTAATAGCATCCATCTTTACATCTTCTAGAACCATAAGGGCATCATTTTTCATTTGATATGAAAAAGCTGACTTTCTTGCTAATCTTTTCAGTTTTACATTCAATTTGAACGAGTAGTTTCTTGGTCTTGGTCCGAAAATTCGTCCACCGCCTACACGTGTACCAGACTTCGCGCTACCTGCTCTTGCACCACCAGTACCTTTTTGCTTTTTAAGCTTTTTAGTTGAACCAGCAATTTCATTTCGTTCTTTCGACTTGTGCGTTCCTTGTCTACGATTCGCTAAATGTTGTTTAACATCTAGATATATTGCATGGTTATTTGGCTCAATACCAAACACCTCATCAGAAAGCTTTGCTTTCGCTGAAGACGCCTTACCGCTTACGCTATATACTTTCGCTTCCATTATTTATAAATTGTTACATAAGAATTATTCGCTCCTGGAATAGATCCTTTAATGATTAAAATATTGCGATCTGCCAACACCTTAAGAATCTCAAGATTGGATTGAGTCCGCTGCTTATTTCCCATTTGTCCTGCCATTCGCATTCCTTTGAATACTCGTGCTGGATAAGAACATGCTCCGATAGAACCTGGCGCACGCAAACGGTTATGCTGACCATGTGTTGATTGCCCAACTCCACCAAAGTTGTGTCTTCTAACAACCCCTTGGAAACCTTTACCTTTTGAAGTACCTGTAACATCTACAAATTCTCCTTCTTCAAAAATGCTTACATTAATCTCATCACCAGCATTACAGTTTTCAAATCCTTTAAACTCAACCAATTTTGACTTTGGTGTTGTATTTGCTTTTTTAAAGTGACCCTTCAATGCATTTGGGGTATTCTTCTCTTTGCGATTTCCAAAACCCAACTGAACAGCATCATACCCATCACGGTCGATTGTTTTAACTTGAGTTACTACGCAGGGACCAGCTTCAACAAGCGTGCATGGCAATGATTTGCCCTCGGCACTATAGATGCTAGTCATTCCGATTTTTCGTCCAATAATTCCTGACATAACTAATTTAACTTAAGATTATACTTTAATTTCTACATCAACCCCACTTGGCAACTCCAATTTCATAAGCGCATCTACGGTTTTCGATGAACTGCTGTAGATGTCTAATAAACGCTTGTATGCACACAACTCGAATTGCTCTCGCGCCTTTTTGTTTACGTGAGGAGAACGCAATACCGTGTAAATACGCTTGTGTGTTGGTAATGGAATTGGACCACTTACAACGGCACCTGTAGCTTTTACAGTCTTTACAATTTTCTCAGCAGACTTGTCCACCAGGTTGTGATCGTAAGACTTTAATTTTATTCTAATTTTCTGACTCATTTCTTTTCAATTTTATGCTGAAAAATTACTTCGCTTTTGAAATCACATCTTCTGCCACATTCTTCGGTGCTGCAGCGTAGTGAGAAAACTCCATGGATGACGTTGCACGACCAGATGTAATAGTACGTAACTGCGTTACATAACCAAACATTTCCGATAATGGGACATCTGCCTTAAGCACCTTTGCACCAGCACGATCGTCCATTCCCGTAGGCATTCCACGACGTCTATTCAAATCACCTTGAACATCTCCAAAATAATCTTCCGGTGTAACAACTTCTAATTTCATGATAGGCTCAAGAAGGATAGGCGAACATGATTTCAATGCCGCACGGTACGCCATTTTCGCACACAATTCAAATGAAAGCGAATCGGAGTCAACTGCGTGGAATGAACCATCAATTAATTCTACTTTCATTGATTCAAGTGGGAATCCAGCTAATACCCCATTTTTCATCGACTCACGGAATCCTTTCTCCACTGAAGGGATAAATTCTCTTGGAATGTTACCTCCTTTGATGCTGTTGATAAACTCAAGGCCTTTCTTCTCAACATTATCTTGTTGTGAAATTTTAACCAAGATGTCAGCAAATTTACCACGACCACCCGTTTGTTTTTTGTAAACTTCACGATGATCAGTTGAACCAGCAATTGCCTCACGGTATGCCACTTGTGGTGCACCCTGATTTACTTCTACTTTAAATTCTCTTTTCAAACGATCAATAATGATCTCTAAGTGAAGCTCACCCATACCTGAGATAATGGTCTGACCGGTATCTTCATCCGTGTTTACACGGAACGTTGGATCTTCTTCCGACAACTTTGATAATCCGATAGATAAACGGTCTGTATCCGCTTGAGTTTTAGGTTCAATCGCTAATCCAATTACTGGATCAGGGAACACCATTGACTCAAGGATAATTGGTGCGTTTTCTGCACACAAGGTATCACCCGTTTTAATATCTTTAAATCCAACTACTGCACCAATATCACCAGCACCTAATTCAGGAACCTGATTTTGTTTATTGGCATGCATTTGGAAGATTCGAGAAATACGCTCTTTATTTTCAGATCGTGTATTTAATATATACGAACCGGCATCTAATTTCCCGGAATAAACCCGCGTAAAACACAATCTACCAACGAATGGATCGGTCGCAATTTTGAACGCTAATGCCGCAAACGGCTCATCATACGAAGGTTTTCTTGTTACTTCCTCGTCTGTCTTTGGATTAATCCCTGTAATTGCCTCTACATCTAGTGGGGACGGTAATATTTCCATTACCATATCCAACATGGCTTGAACTCCTTTATTTTTGAAAGAAGAACCACACATCATTGGAACCACTTTCCCTGAAATAGTAGCCTGACGCAATGCATCAAGAATTTCACGTTCTGTTAATGAATTCTCGTCCTCAAAATATTTCTCCATTAAGGTCTCATCGAATTCAGCAACAGCTTCTAAAAGCTTACCGCGTAACTCACGAGCCTCATCGATAATATCCGCAGGAATTTCAACTTCCTTAAATGTCATTCCATAGTCATCCTCGTTCCAAACAATTCCTCGGAAGTTGATTAGATCAACAACCCCTCTAAAATTATCTTCTTCTCCGATGTTGATTTGTAATGGTAAGGCATGACTGCCCAACATATCCTTAACTTGTTTACACACTTTAAGAAAGTCTGCACCTTGGCGGTCCATTTTGTTGACGAAACCAATCCGTGGCACATTATAGTTGTTGGCCAATCTCCAGTTTGTCTCTGATTGAGGCTCAACACCATCTACCGCCGAGAACAAAAACACCAACCCATCAAGTACACGCAAAGATCGGTTTACTTCCACCGTAAAATCAACGTGTCCTGGGGTATCAATAATGTTTACGTGATATGGCGTACCTCTGTAATTCCATGTAAGGGTTGTTGCTGCAGAGGTTATAGTAATACCACGCTCCTGCTCCTGCTCCATCCAGTCCATTGTTGCAGCACCATCATGCACCTCACCGATTTTATGATTCACACCACCGTAGAACAAAATACGTTCAGTCGTGGTAGTTTTTCCTGCATCAATGTGTGCAGCAATTCCGATGTTTCTTGTGAATTTAAGATCTCTTGCCATTTCTTAGAATCTAAAATGTGAAAATGCTTTATTTGCTTCAGCCATACGAATGGTATCTTCTTTCTTTTTGAACGCAGCACCTTCTTCTTTGGAGGCCGCGATGATTTCCGCAGCAAGTTTTTGAGACATTGTTTTCTCATTACGCTTGCGGGCATAACCAATTAACCATTTCATAGCCAATGAAGATTTTCTTTCTTCACGAACCGGTGTTGGAATTTGAAACGTTGCGCCACCTACTCTTCGGCTTCGAACCTCAACGCTTGGTGTTACATTTTCAATTGCTTTTTTCCATACCTCTAATCCGGAAGTATCTTCAATTTTAGTTTCTACAAGCTCAATGGCATCATAGAATATTTTAAAGGCCAAACTCTTTTTACCAGAATACATCAAATTGTTAACGAACTTGGTTACTACCTGCTCGTTAAACTTTGGATCCGGGAGGATGGCAATTTTTTTCGCTTTTCTTCTTCTCATCGCTTAAAAATTATCGCTGAATGACAACTATATTATTTTTGCTTAGGTCGTTTAGTACCATATTTAGATCGTCGTTGAGAACGTCCTTGAACACCTGCTGTATCCTCAGCACCGCGAACGATATGGTAACGAACTCCTGGAAGGTCTTTAACACGACCACCACGAACTAACACTAAGGAGTGCTCTTGAAGGTTGTGACCTTCACCTCCGATATAAGCATTGACCTCGCGTCCGTTAGTTAAACGAACCCGAGCCACTTTACGCATGGCAGAATTTGGCTTTTTTGGAGTGGTTGTATACACACGAACACATACTCCCTTTCGTTGAGGACATGAATCAAGTGCAGCAGACTTACTTTTCTTCACTACCGCCGTTCTTCCTTTGCGAACTAACTGTTGAATAGTTGGCATAAAAATACTCTTAATTTAACAATATAAAACTACCTCAAACGCTCTTTGAGGGGTGCAAAGATACAAGGTTAAATTAATTACACAATAGAAAAAGTGAAAAACTTTGAAATATTTGGTAGAAAAGTTTAGAACATGTGAATAAACAAGACCTGTTCGCTTTTAAATTCTATTTGCCCTGTGTGATTAATGAAATATATGTAAAAAGCCAGACAGTATATAACGTGATTGATTTTTATCATCGTACGCATACTTTTCGCTTATTGGAATGACGGTATAAAAATATACGCCATCAGTGAGCTCTTTACCATCATTCGAAATTCCAGACCAATCATTTTGATAGGCATCATTTTCATACACTATATTTCCCCACCGATTAAAAACCCTTAATTGAACCGCATCATAATCTGCTAAGTGCTGAATTAAAAATACATCATTGGTTTGATCGTTATTCAAGGTTAACACATTTGGAGCAGTGAGAGGACATTGATTAAATACGGTAATTGGTTGAATTATGGCGGTCTTACCACATTGATCTTGAACTTCAATTGAAAAGACGTTTTGATTTGGATTCAATAAGACACCTGACAGTGTTATTGTATCCGCATTTGGGAAAACTCCGGGTGACCAATTATATTGATAGGGGGGCAACCCATAACTAGCTAAACAACCCAGCCATGGAATTTCTGCTTCATCGGTACAAACATTTATCGAATCCAGCGCTACCAGTTGCAAAGGTTGATAATC
>JBJTWL010000055.1:0-5850 GCA_046081745.1 Flavobacteriales bacterium
TTAGTTGGTACACCTCCAAATTCAATTGGCAAGTTTGGTGGAGATACTGACAACTGGGAGTGGCCACGGCACACTGGAGACTTTTCTATGTTTAGAATTTATGCGGATGCCAACGGTAACCCGGCGGATTATTCTCCTAACAATGTTCCTTTAACCCCAAAAGTTCACTTGAAAGTAAATATTCAAGGAGTGAAAGAAGGGGATTTCGCCATGATTTTAGGTTTCCCTGGTCGAACCAACCGTTGGTTGCCTGCTTCAGGAATCGATCAAAACGTAAAATATGCTTACCCTGCATGGGTTGAGGCCTCAAAAACCGCAATGGATGCCATGAAAAATGACATGGATAAAGACGATAATATTCGGCTTAACTATGCCTCGAAATATGCGCGCCTAGCGAATTATTGGAAAAACCGTCAAGGAATGATTGATGCGTTAACAAAGTTTGGTACCGCCAAAACAAAAGCAGAAAACGAAGCAGCCTTTGAAAAATGGGCAAACAAACGCAAAAACAAGAAAGAATACGGTAACGTAATACGTACGATTAATGCATACTATGCAGCTACAAACGAAAAGTCTCGACATGATAATTACTTATCCATTTTATTGAGATCTTCTGAATTCGCTATGATTTCTAGAAATCTTGGATCCAAGATGATTGACTACGATAAAGAAGACGCAGCTAAGAAAAAAGAACTTCAAGCGGATTTACTTGCGGCTGTTGAAGAGTTCTACAGTACGGTGTCGCTTCCAACAGAAAAAGAAATCTTATTGAATGAACTTGTATTGTATATGACAAACGCGGGATATAAGCAACCGGCTAGTTTTGATAGTCCTGATGCAGTTACTATGCGTGCAACAACCATGTTAAGCACATCAATTTTTAGCTATAAAGAAAAGTTGATTTCCTGGATTAACGGTGAAATAAAATATGATATTGCTTCTGATCCGATGATGAAATTTTCTCAAGAATTGATTGCTCATTTAAATGCCACTACGCCAGAAATGATGCAACTGCAAGCTGATTACGTGAAAGCCTACCGTAAGCTGGTTAAAGGAATGCGCGAGTCGGGTTTAAGTCCAGTTAAATATCCGGATGCAAACAGTACCATGCGGTTAACCTACGGAACCGTTAGTGCTTTGCCTGCAGATAAACGAAACGATGCAATTGTAAATTACTTCACCACACTACAAGGCACAATTAACAAGTACAAACCTCGAGATGAAGAATTTGACTTACCACAACGGCTAATTGAACTCAATAACACTAAAGATTTTGGTGAGTATGGCGATAAAGCGGGATACATGCCCGTAAATTTCCTTACGAATAACGACATTACGGGTGGTAATTCAGGATCGCCTGTTTTAAACGGTAAAGGAGAATTAATTGGTTTGGCGTTTGACGGGAACATTGAAGCAATGGCCGGTGATGTAATCTTTGACAGCCAACTACAAAAGACGATTAATGTGGATATTCGCTACGTGTTATTTATCATTGATAAATTTTCCGGTGCAAAACACATTGTAGATGAAATGACGATTATCCGATGATGATCCGTTCGCATTGACTTTAAAGGCTCCGGACGGGAGCCTTTTTTGTTAATTTCCGTGTTGTGCCAGCAGCGATAAATGCAACAAGGCCTCCCCTACTTCAGACGACGTTATTTCTGCATTAACCTGTGCCGTACCAATTGCCTCTAAGAGCACAAAATTCAAGGAGTTTCGCTCGTTCTTCTTATCGTTCTTCATGAGCACAATAAGTTCTTCAATGGCGTTCTCAGGAATTTCAAGCATAGGAAAAATACGAATGATACATTGTTCGATCTCTCGATAGGTTTCCAACTTAAGCATACCGCGCTTGTATGAGATATAACTTTCCCCAATCATGCCCAAAGCTACCGCATGTCCATGAGCAATCGGTTGAGCGTTGAGAAAATACGATTCCAAGGCGTGACCAAGGGTATGTCCGAAATTCAATAACTTACGCATGCCCTTTTCGGTTGGATCCGCCTCAACAATTTGCTTTTTAAGTTCAATCGATCGGATAATGTGTTCAATTTGAATTAATTCTACTTCAGAATTCAAGGATTTTATCCGATCCCAATAGGTAGCATCCAGAATTAAGGCATGTTTTAACATTTCCGCATAACCGTTAAAAATCTCTTCTGCTGGGAGCGTTTCCAAAAACCCTGAATCCACAAAAATGGCTTTGGGTTGGGTGATGGTTCCAATGATGTTTTTTAATCCATTTAGATCAACTCCATTTTTACCACCAATCGCCGCATCAACCATACCTATAAGGGATGTAGGAATATGAATAAAATCAAT
Organism: Flavobacteriales bacterium; assembly: GCA_046081745.1. Taxonomy (GTDB): domain Bacteria; phylum Bacteroidota; class Bacteroidia; order Flavobacteriales_D; family Crocinitomicaceae; genus UBA952. The sequence goes on from JBJTWL010000055.1 coordinate 2,326, forward strand.
CCCGCGTTTATACACCGAAGCGATGAACCCACCAAGGTCAGTTACGACCCCACCTCCTAAATTAATCACCAGGTCATTTCGATTTATTTGGTATTCTAGCATGGCCGACCATACCTGATAACAAACCTCTAAGGCTTTATTTTCCTCGCCCGCAGGCAAGAGCATAACTTCTGCCTCTTCCAGGGCCGGAAAGGCGGTAAGTAAATACTCCAAACAACAATCGTGGGTATTTTCATCCACCATAATAACTTTCTTTCGCGTGCTGTATTCTTCGAGCAAGGCGTTAAACGGTGCGGATTCAAGGGACCCAACATGAATAGGTATTCCATTAAATTGGATGGTCATCATAGGTCAAAGGTATTAAACTTTATGCCGCGTCGACTGCCAAAAAAGCGTTAATTTTGCGTATGTTAGATTTTACAAACACCGAAGTCGCCTTTAAATCCAAATCGGACCGTGATTTAAAACGCGCCAATTTACTCTTCAAAGTCATTGCTTCTCCGAGTGTCGTTAGTTTTGGTAAATGGGCAACTAATTTAGCGTTAGCCCTTCGTTTACCAATATCTGGCATTATCAAAGCAACAATTTTCAAGCAGTTTTGTGGGGGTGAAACCATTCAGGATTGTGAGGGACGCATCGAAGAACTGGGCAAATTTGGTGTGGGCACCATTTTAGACTATTCGGTGGAAGGTAAAACTTCAGATGAGGATTTCGAACATACTACCCAAATCATTATTTCAACCATTGAAATGGCAAAGGAGTCGCAGCACATACCCTTTGCTGTGTTTAAAGTATCGGGAATCGGTCGCTTTGATTTGCTAGAAATAGCATCAGATGTGGCAATCACACCGGATGTAAAAACATTGGAGGAAATTGCCGCCGTGAAATCCCGTTTTGAACGCATTTGTGACACGGCAGCTTCAAATCAAGTACGTTTATTTATTGATGCCGAAGAAACGTGGATTCAACCCGTGCTGGATGCGTGGACTTTTGAGATGATGCTAAAATACAATAACCAACGCGCGATCATTTACAATACGGTGCAGATGTATCGACATGACCGCTTGGACTTCTTAAAAACACAAGGTGAAAAAGCGAGTGCCCAAGGATTTATTTATGGCGTTAAATTAGTACGTGGTGCCTACATGGAAAAAGAACGTGCACGCGCTCAAAAAATGGGATACCCCTCCCCGATCCAACCGGATAAAGCAGCAACTGACCGCGACTACAACGAGGCCTTGCGATTCATGGTTGCAAATCACGCACATTTTGCGCTGTGTGCCGGTTCGCACAACGAAGAAAGTTCCATGCTGTTAACACAATTAATGGCTGAGAATAATCGAGAAAACTCGAATGAGAAGTTCTTTTTTGCACAGCTTTTGGGCATGAGCGATCACATCTCCTACAACTTGGCGAATGCGGGCTATAACGTAGCGAAATATGTTCCCTTTGGGCCAGTGAAAGAGGTTCTACCCTACCTGTTGCGACGCGCTGATGAGAACACCTCGGTTGCTGGTCAAACCGGACGTGAATTGGGACTGATTAGCGCAGAGCTTGTGCGAAGAAAAGGGAAGTGAGATTCACCCTGGATAAAACTCTTATTGTTTTATTAATGGTTTAGTTCGCCCTCCCAAATTCAAAAAATAAAACCCGGCAGGCAAGGTGGTCATCGAAATAGTACCGTTTTGTAAGATTCCTTCCTGCCAAACTCGGCCTTGAGTATCGATAATTTGGTAGGGTTCATTAAGTGTGACACCCGTTACATGGAGTAGCTCTTGAACAGGATTCGGATATATCCGTAGCTCAGAAATTTCCTTAATCGCTACGTAAAAATCTTCGCTTCCGCAGGCCCCTGCAAACAAATCATTCGCTTCAAACCGGTCCGTTGCCGGCACGCTAGCGGTATTCATGGCGCTGGGCAAACCAATCATCCCCCATTGGTACTCCTGAACAAAGGCGGGTTTCGTCAGGTAATGATAGCTGATGTCCGCTAAAGCCGAGGTTCCGGCAGGCGCTACCGTTCCTTTGTTGTTATTGCCGTAGGTGAACTGATCATTTCCCTGAATGCTGTAATTTACGGCACTGTATGGGAAACTGGTATTCGGGATTTCGTTTCCAATAAAATTCTGTGAAGGACTGGTATTGTCGGAAAAGAAAATACCATACAGGGATGCTCGATTTCTTAAAAAGGTATTGTACGGACCATTCGCTCCATGGGAATTATCAATCACAATGTTCTGCACATCATTTTGCTCGAATAAATTGGCATACACATAATTACCGTGTAAAACCAACTCCCCTGCCGAGTTTCCTGCCAAAAGCGGATTTGAATTCGTCCAATATGGATCCAAGGAATGGTTAAATGCAGTCACGTTTCCATTCGATCCTGCTTGTAGCAATACGCTGTGCCTTAAGTGTTTAAATATATTGTTCTCAATCAAACATTCATTGGTAGTGAAGTGCATGACCACCCCATATCCCCTGCCGCCGCCGCCGTATTCAAATGCGTCATGGAAATACGATTTCTCCACCTTGCTGTTCGATACGCCCTCAAATTCCACGTGCGCAAAAGTGGTTTTATTGGATTCGATCCCACTGACCCAAGCGTTTTCTACATAGGTAAAGTGAATGACACTTGCCTGCTCCGGCGCGGTATTGTCCATGCGTTCTATCGAAAAACACTGCAAACCAATATTACGTTTCATGAGTACCCGCTTTACCTTGGGTTGACGATTCAACGCATAATCCATGCGAAGCTCAGAATGCAACCATAGCGTATCTCCAGCAATACCCGCAATTTTAACAAGCTGTCCCACGCTTCCTTGTGCCCAACTTGAAAAGACCAAATCGGCATCTTGTTGAATAACCTTAATCCAATCTCCCGCCTGAAACGGGATTGTGTTCGAAACCACCACGTAGGAAGTCCCTTTAACCCCTTGAACCACCACCGACGCGGTATCTGCATTTTGTAGCACCCCATTGGTTTGGATGGAATGTCCTGTTCCTCCCTGGTTGAATACAAAATGGGTTGCCGTGGCCCCATCGCCCGAGATCAAGCAATTACTCGGCAAGCTGATAGGTGCATTAAAAAAATAAGTTCCTGCAGGGAAATGAATGTGAATTCCTAGAGGTTGACTCACTTGCAATAAGCTATCTATTACTGCATTTCCCGAGGTTACCCCATCCGGAATCACTCCTTCTTGTACTGCGTTGTAATACGTAAACCCTGCCGTGCTGGTATCGGTTAATCCGGCAACCGACCAATCCACGCTTCGGTTTGAAGGTAAAACCTGACCAAACGCACTAAACCCCAACAAAAAGGCTGCTAAAAATCGAATCATAGTTTGATGAATTTCCAGGTAGTTCCTGCATACTGAACCAAATATACACCTGGCTTAAGCGAGGAAACCTCGAGTGCATTTGTACCCGTTTCAACGGCTTGTTTGAGTACGATGTGTCCGTTTACATCAAAGCACGTAACGATTCCATTTCCCTGAGAGATCTCTAGGGTTAATAGGTCGTGCA
>JBJTWL010000056.1:0-3085 GCA_046081745.1 Flavobacteriales bacterium
TGAGTTGCCTTACACGCGCTTACCGCATCCGAAGTATAAAAAACGAGGCACGATTCCCGCCTATGAAATGATCAAGTTTTCCTTGAACATACACCGCGGCTGTTTTGGCGGTTGTAGCTTTTGCACGATTTCGGCGCATCAAGGGAAATTCATTGCCTCGCGCAGCGAAGGATCTATCATGAAAGAATTGGAGGAAATTGCTGCGCATCCAGAATTCAAAGGGTATTTGTCTGATGTAGGAGGACCATCCGCCAACATGTACAAAATGAAAGGCAAAGACGAAAGCATTTGCGCACGTTGCGTAGCCCCGAGTTGCATACATCCCGTGATTTGTAATAACCTGGACACCTCGCACAAACCGATGACGGAACTCTACCGAAAAATCGATGCCCATCCAAAAATCAAAAAAGCCTTCGTGGGATCTGGAATCCGCTACGACTTATTGGTTGATGATTTCAACAAAAACAACGAAGACGGAAACCATGATGAATATTTGGAGCAAGTCGTCACACGGCATGTGAGCGGTCGTTTAAAAGTTGCGCCGGAACATACTGCCGACAATACCTTGCGCATGATGCGGAAGCCGTCATTTAAGTATTTTCATCAGTTCAAGGAGAAATATGAGGCCATTTCAGCCAAGCATAATTTGAATCAACCCTTGATTCCTTATTTCATCTCCTCGCATCCGGGGTGTGAAGAAACTGATATGGCAGAATTAGCAGCGGAAACCAAGGATATGGGCTTTAAATTGGAGCAGGTACAAGATTTTACCCCAACGCCCATGACCGTGGCTGAGGTTATTTACTACACCGGGCTGCACCCGTACACCTTGAAACCGGTTTTTACGGCAAAATCTCCGGAGGAAAAGAAGAATCAAAACCGTTATTTTTTCTGGTACAAGCGAGAAAATCAAGAATGGATTTCGAGTCGTTTAAAGCGTGCTGGTCGTGCCGATCTCAGCAGTAAATTAGTAGAAAATATGCATCAAAAACAGCTGCCACCTTGGTTAGCTAAGCGCAGGGGGAAGTGATTGTTCCCCGGGTGCCGGTTTAAACCCGCACCCGGACAGTTTAAACCAGTGCGCTACAAAGCGCATTGTTTTTTCTTACCACACCATCCCACAACCGAATGCGCATCGATAAGGCTTCTTCGGCCACACGGGTTGCCTCTTCCCATTTTACCGGTTCGTTTTCACAAACTTCGTCCATTAATTTTAAGGAAAGCGGACCATGATCGTCACCATCTATTTCAATGTGACGTTCTAAATAATATAGAAAGTCAGCCATTTGTGTTGGGTGTGTCGATTTTAATTCCTTCACCATTTCTATGAACATTTCTGGTATTAAATCTTCTCGTCCAAAGGTGAATAGCGAAGCGATTTCATGAATTTTACCGCGTTGTATAATGGAGAAAGTAAATCGAACAAAATCCTTGGTTTCAGGATTAATTGCACACAAATTTAAGGCATCTTCCAAGGAGGTGTTTGCTGCAATGCGTTGAATGAATTGCTCGATTTCGTGGGTATTTGCACCCATGGATTGCATCGCCAGAACATACATTTCGAAATGACTCATGATTTTTCCTGATGCATCAAAATCACTTTCTTCGCCCACTACAATTTCATTAATGAAGCGGCGAGTTTCTTTGTTTTTTGTGGGCATCCAAGGCACATTAACACAGGTTAAATGACGTTGTAAGCTCTTTAATAAACTCATAAAATCCCAAACTGCAAATACATGTTCTTCGGTAAAGGAATTTAATTCATGGTCTGTTCCAATTTGGTGATAAACGGCATGGGAAATTAATTCATTGCGTAAAGGTGAGATGCGTGCTTGTAAATGTTTAATGTCCATTCGGTAATAAGTTTATTCCTAATTCGTTCAATTGAGTAGGTTCTATAGGGGATGGCGCGTCGATCATAGTATCCCTTCCGCTGTTATTTTTCGGAAATGCAATGAAGTCTCTAATCGATTCTTCACCGGACATGGTCGCTACTAGTCGATCTAAACCGAAGGCTAAGCCGCCATGCGGTGGTGCACCGTATTCAAATGCCCCCATTAGAAAGCCAAATTGTTCCTGAGCTTGTTCAGGTGTGAATCCAAGCAAGGAGAACATTTTTTCTTGAAGGCCTCGGTCATGAATTCGAATTGACCCTCCGCCTAATTCTACCCCATTCATGGCTAAATCATAGGCATTTGCGCGTATTGCTCCCGGATCAGAATCCATAAGCGAAATATCCTCAATTTTAGGTGAGGTAAAGGGGTGATGCATCGCAAAGTACCTTCCAGAGGCTTCATCTTTTTCTAATAAAGGGAAATCTAAGACCCATACAGGACAAAACGCTCCGGTATTTCGAAGTCCTTCTTGCTGTGCTACATGAAGTCGAAGTTCGTTCATTTGTTTTTGCGTCTTGGCTAATTCCCCGCTCAGAATCAATAACAAATCACCTGCTTTAATGTTGTGTGTTGCGGCTAAGTGCTGAAAGTCGGCTTCGCTGTAAAATTTATCTACGGAAGACTTAATGCTTCCATCGTTATTATACTTTACGTACACCATTCCTTTAGCGCCAATTTGCGGACGTTTTACCCATTCAGTGAGTTCGTCTAGTTGTTTACGGGTATATTCTGATGCTCCTTCCACTACAATGCCAATAACGGTTTCTGAATGATCAAAAATGGCAAAGCCTTTTCCTTGGAGGGCATTCAAATAATTGAAGGGCATCCCGAAACGTAAGTCTGGTTTGTCTGACCCGTACATGTGAATAGCTTGGTCATAAGTCATTCGAGGGAAAGGTTCATTAAATTCAATGCCTTTTACTGCTGCAAAGAGATGCTTAATGAGGCCTTCGAATACGTTTAAAATATCTTCTTGCTCAACAAAGGCCATTTCACAATCGATTTGGGTGAATTCGGGCTGACGGTCCGCCCGTAAATCCTCATCTCGGAAACACTTCACGATTTGATAGTATCGGTCTATCCCTGAAACCATGAGCAATTGCTTGAACGTTTGCGGAGATTGGGGTAGGGCATAGAATTGACCCGGATTCATGCGGCTCGGCACCACAAAATCACGGGCACCTTCGGGG
>JBJTWL010000057.1:0-6395 GCA_046081745.1 Flavobacteriales bacterium
GAACGCGCGTATTCCTCAAACCATGGCACAAGCTCTGGAGATAGTGAAAGTTGAACCCCTTTAAATTTTTCTCCTGTAATTACTTCGATCTTAAAATTTGGTGGCGCGGTCAGTGAATCCACCTGAAGTATGGCCGTATAATACCCGAGTTCTGTTAAATACAGGTATGTTTGATTTAATTCCATTTCAAGGAACTGAGGCGAAGTGAGGGTATGTACCTGTTTGAAGTATTTCAAACTTGAAGCTTCCGATCTATTGGGAAATAGGTATTGTACGCTCACTTGCTGAGTAAACCCCCATGAAATGAAGAGCATGAAACTAAGTAAACTTATGTACTTCAACCTACGTGTAACGCTTTATTTGAACATTAAATTTTTCCACAATCACGAAACCTTTTCACAAATTTTGTAACTTTATATCGTCAAGGCTCGTTAGAGGGTAACAAACAACAAAAACACACAACTATGAAAACGAAGGTAAATGTTTTAATTCTATTGGCTGTTGTTGCATCTGTGATTTTATCATCGTGTGGTGCTTCAAGAAAAGCTGGTTGCGATGCTTACGGGTCTACTAAGACAGAAATTCAATCAAACGATTTAGCTTCAAAGTAAGATAAACGCATTTTTCATCGCATCAAGCGCTGGAGATACAAGGCCATTTCGGTTTGTATGTTCAGCGCTTCTTTTTTGGAAGCTATTTCAAAATCAGATCCTGAACCTGCATATATAATCGATCGTGAGGCATTCACCAACAAGCCACAATCGGTATTTGCACCAGCATTAAATACGTCTTCTAAGGAGCCTCCTTGCGCACCTACCCCAGGAACCAATAAAAAATGTTCAGTTGCAATCCGTCTGATATCGGCTAATTGCTCGGTCCGCGTGGCACCCACAACAAACATTAAGTTTTCCGGAGTACTCCATTCCATTACGGTAGAAATCACTTTGGCGTATAAGGGTTGTTCAGCTTGGTTAGTATCATATTGAAAATCGCTTGCGCCTTCATTGGAGGTTAATCCAAGTACAATGGCCCACTTACCATCAAACTTCAAAAAGGGTTGAACGCTATCTTTTCCCATGTAAGGCGCTACCGTAACCGCATCGCATGGAAGTGTTTCAAAAAACGTTTTCGCGTAGGCTGTTGAGGTATTTCCTATATCTCCGCGTTTTGCATCGGCAATGATAAAACACTCTTTCGGAATATAATTAATTGTTTTCTCAAGGCTTTTCCACCCGTTTACACCCAATGCTTCATAGAACGCAGTATTTGGTTTGTAGGCTACGGCGTATTCCGAGGTCGCATCAATAATCCGCTTATTAAACTCAAAAATGGGATCTTCGAACTCCAATAAATGGGCTGGAATTTTTTCCATGACTGGATCTAAGCCCACACAGAGAAAAGATTGTTTTTCAAAAATTTGATTGATGAGTTCTTTCCGTGTCATTATTCTTGACCTTTTAGTTTTTCAGCATTCTCCGCCATGCGCAAGGAATCGATCATTTCTTGAATGTCTCCATTCATAAACGAGGCCAAGTTATACATGGTTTTATTAATTCGGTGGTCTGTAATTCTTCCTTGTGGATAGTTGTAGGTTCTGATTTTAGCGGAACGGTCACCGGTGGAAACCAACGTTTTTCGTTGCGCGGCACGTTCGTTATGGATCCGATCTAATTCCGCTTGGTATAAGCGGGAACGCAATACTGAAATTGCCTGCTCTAAGTTTTTATGTTGAGAGCGCCCATCCTGACATTCCACGACTACTCCGGTTGGAATGTGCGTTAAGCGAATGGCCGACTCCGTTTTATTAATGTGCTGTCCTCCTGCACCCGACGCTCGGAAGGTGTCTTTACGTACATCGTTCATGTCTAATTTAAAATCTACTTCCTCCGCTTCTGGAAGTACGGCAACCGTGATTGCGGAGGTGTGTACCCGTCCTTGTGATTCTGTTTCTGGAACACGTTGCACGCGATGAACACCTGATTCGAATTTCAGTGCTCCGTAAATTCCTGTACCGGTAATTTGCATTGAAATTTCTTTAAACCCTTTTGTTGTTCCTTCTGAAGAATTAACTACCTCCACTTGCCAGCCCATTTCTTTAAAGTACATGGTGTACATGCGGAAAATATCTTCTACAAAGATGCATGCCTCATCGCCTCCGGTTCCTGCGCGTAATTCTACAATCGCATTTTTGTCATCTTCCGGATCTTTTGGAATCAGCATCACTTTGATTTCTTCTTCCAATACTGGACGTTCTTGCTCTAAGGCATCAATCTCCTCCTTAGCCATTTCACGCATTTCGGGATCGGTTTCTTGTTCGAGTAATGCTTTACTGGAACTTAAATTAGATAGGACGTTAGCATAGCGTTGGTAATAGCTTTCCAGTTCTTCTAATTCGCGATATTCCTTGCTTAATTTAACAAATCGATCCATTTCAGCAATGATATCCGGATCGGTAATCATTTTTCCGACTTCTATAAATCGAAAGTGGATGGCTTCAAGTTTGGAAAGTAAATCGCTCATGCATTAAATTGTGTGCAAAGGTAAGGAATTGAGGCTAAATTCAGCCTATTATCCCGCATAGTGCACTCTAAAGTACACTTTCAAGGCTTCTCTTCGTAGGATTTGCCACGCTAAATTTTCAAAAAAATCTGTAATGCTTGGGTCTAATACTTCGGATTTTTCCGGTAAATCAACACGGTATAAAAACTCAGGTAGGGAACTTGGTGAAAGTTCACGCAAAAAGGCAACAAGCTCTCGATGCATTACAGAAAGTTCAAACTCGTTTACCGGTGAACCATGCAGACCAACGGCTTGAATGTCCTTTTCAAGTTGTTGCCAAACTGCCTGCAGCAATTGTTGGGATGTTAATTCGGTGCTTAAGGCCGCAAACTGCGGAACCAGTTGGTATAAACTTGAGGGAGCCATGTGCTATTAAACGTTAAAAAAATGAAGGCCTTAAAAAATCTAGCTAACTTAAATAGAAAACAACAACACACATCTTATGTTAGTAAAATTATATTCAAGCAGTGTCTTTGGAATCACTGCCACCACCATCACCGTTGAGGTCAATATTGACAACGGATTAAATTTTTATTTAGTTGGGTTACCTGATAATGCCGTCAAAGAGAGCCAACAGCGCATTCGAGCAAGTTTTAAAAATAACGGATTTCATTTTCCAGGAAAGGAAATCACCGTGAATTTAGCACCCGCGGACATACGGAAAGAAGGTTCAGTATTCGACTTACCGATTGCCCTTGGAATCCTAGCTGCAAGCAATCAACTCAACCATGCCCGCCTTAGCAAGTACCTAATTGTTGGTGAACTTTCCTTGGATGGATCACTTCAAGCTACGCGGGGTGTATTAGCGATTGCCTTGCAAGCACGGGAAGAGGGATTCAAAGGAATCATCGTTCCAGAAATCAACGCCTCTGAAGCAGCGGTTATAGAAGGTCTTGACGTATATGGCCTATCTACGTTAACGCAGGTGGTGAACTTCTTGAACGACCCAAGCACGAGCACACCAGCAATCGCTCCAGCGATGGATGCACACGAACAAGCAAACTTTGAGATTCCGGTGGATTTTAAAGAGGTTAAGGGACAGTTTGCGGTTAAGCGCGCCTTCGAAATTGCGGCTGCGGGTGGACACAACATCATATTGATCGGGCCTCCGGGATCTGGAAAATCCATGTTAGCCAAGCGCTTCCCTACCCTACTCCCGAGCATGAGTTTAGAAGAGGCTTTAGAAACCACCAAAATTCACAGTGTGGCGGGAAAGATTAAGCATACGGGCGGATTAATCAGACAACGTCCGTTTAGAAAACCACACCATACAATATCCGATATCGGATTAATCGGGGGCGGAAGTTATCCTCAACCTGGCGAAATATCCTTAGCGCATAATGGGGTCTTGTTTTTGGATGAGCTCCCCGAATATAAACGAACGGTATTAGAGGTATTGCGGCAACCTTTGGAAGACCGCACGGTGAATATATCGCGGGCCAAATTCAGCATCGAATATCCAGCGGGGTTTATGTTGATCGCGGCCATGAATCCTTGTCCCTGCGGTTATCTAAACCATCCAGAAAAAGGATGTTCTTGCGGGCCAGGAATGGTAGATCGTTATTTAAACAAAATCTCCGGACCCTTACTCGACCGAATTGATATGCATATTGAGGTGCAGCCGGTAAAATATGATGAATTAACGGGAACGATGCCGCAAGAGGATAGCCGCAGCATACGGGGAAGGGTTGAAACAGCGAGTGGTATTCAAAAGAAGCGCTACAAAAGCTCTATGGCGCATAACAATGCCCAAATGAGTCGGAGTGAAATCGAAACGCATTGCATATTAGAAGAGGGGTCACGGGCTTTACTAAAACAAGCCATGGTACACTTAGGATTGTCGGCGAGAGCGTATGACCGCATCTTGAAGGTAGCACGAACCATTGCGGATTTGGAGGGGTCTTCAGACATTCAAACACCGCACGTGGCTGAAGCTATACAATATAGAAGCCTGGATAAAAGCCGATTGGGCGGGTGAGGAACGTGCTGATTATTTTGCTTTTTTATATTCTGCTAAACCGACTTACATTTTAATAAATCGTGCACACCACTGATAGCTACCATTCGTTACTTGAACGATATAAAATCCGGGTTTCAGCGAAGATGTATTTAGGGTAATTTCTTGCTGGTTCATTGTTTCTACCTGGTGAATTCTTCCATTTAAATCCGTCAAAATGACTTGCATAGATTCATTGAGCGCTTTTGCTAATTTAATCGTTAAATGAGCGCTGGTAGGATTAGGAAAAATAGTCAATCCCTCTTCTTGTTTTAGAGACAAAATATGAGAAAGTGTGGAATCCAAATGAATGGTAGTGGCAGTATTGGTGCGAATCGGTTCGTTGAAGTCAAAGTAAATATCGACGAAATTGTTGATTTCTGAAAGAAAAGGAATTGAGGAAGGGTGTTTTAACCTAAATTTCACAAATCCATTCGAACCTACTTGGTTGGTAGTGCTATCTGGCAACATGATTTGATTAAATCGTAAGGTCATTATTCGGCCATCAAAGTTGACTTCAAGACCTTGATGACTCATCGCTAAAAGTTCAAAAGAAGATAAATCTAAAAACGTTGAAAGGGTATCAATGATCACCACATTATAGGCCGTATCGTTTCCAACATTTTGAAAATGAACGGTATATTCTAACCAATCAGCGCTTGAAACATTGTAAAGCGTGTCTTTATCGACCAACTTTATATTGGGATCGTAAGGGCCAACAACCTGAATTTGATTACTAGAAACATTATCATTAGCCGTTAAATCGCCTATCAAGGGGGTAATTTGAACTTGAGATGCAAGCGGATACCCAATAGGGGTTCCAACAGGAATGTTAAATTGAACGAATACGTCGCCTTGTTGCCCAGGCTGCAAAACACCTAATTGCCACTGCACATTATTTGCGAGTTGTAGCGTTGGAGCGGGTGATGCCGATAAAAAGTTAATGCCTACAGGAGGCGTAAACGATAAGGTCGCATTTTGTGCCACCGTACCAACATTTTTATATGACAACATGTAACCGAGTACGTATCCTGCTTTGGGAGCGGTCATTGGAGTAAGCGTCACACGTAAATCGAGCATATTAGGGGTAGGAACAAGTCCGAAATGATTGAGTGAATCGATAGTACCTAAACCAACAAATATGGCATTTTGCAAGGGTGGAGTGCTCAGTGTATGATACAAGGGCATATTTGGTATGTTCACATCATAGTTACCGGCATTTGCATAAACTTCATAAAACCCATTGTTGGCAGACAGTGCTTGATAAGCACCATTCGTTAGCTGTAACAAGACGTTGGGCAATCCAACTTCATTAAGATCCATTATGGCATTATTATTTACATCTTGAAATACTTTCCCTGAAATAGCATTTGAATTTCCAGCAATTTTTATCAAAAAAGAGGATGAGACAAAAGTGGTAATACCGGCCATACTCATGTTTCCATAAGCAGAACCCGACACATACATATCATTTCCAGCACCTGTTATTGAACTCGCAATCACAGATGACGCGGGGGATGAACCAGAAACCACCGAAGTAACCTGTCCACTTGTGTCAATTTCAGCTAAATAAGTCCAAGCATTCCCACCGCCAGCTAATGGCACAGTCCCGAAAATGATATTTCCAGTGTAAATACCCGTAAGTAATAACTCCGTATTGCTTTTACATTTCAAATCATAGCCCTGGTCGTTTCCGTTTCCGCCAAATGAATTTGCCCATGAATACGTTCCATTGCTATTGATCTTAACTAGCAGCGCGTTATCATTGGCACCATTCACCAAAGAAAGAGGACCAAAACTCGCTTGAGAATCGAAATTTCCCGTGAAATAAATACTTCCG
>JBJTWL010000058.1:0-8426 GCA_046081745.1 Flavobacteriales bacterium
ACGAATTGGACCTAGTCCATTCAAAAAGCTCATCGCCACATTCATAACCAACCCTTCTTCAGCCATTTTTTATATCTTCGTGAAGATTAAATTAACTATAAATTAATAGACCCGTGAGGAGATTATTACTTTTTAACATCTGTTTTTTAGTGACCTTCCAAGGGTTTGGCCAAATACTAACAGGTACAATCACATCATCAGAAGATGGAAAACCACTGAGTGAGGTTAAAGTGATTCATGAAGGCTCAAATCAAGTGATAAAATCAGATGGAACCGGGAATTTTATACTGAATAACATACCCTTGCCTGCGGAAATCACCATACGAGCTAATGGATTTGTTTCACAAACCGTGCAAGCGACCACGTTTGACAGGCTCATTATCACGTTACAACCTAAACAACGCGTTATGAATACTGTGGTGGTTAGTGCGGGTAGACGAGATCAACAAATTGAAGAAATTCCAATTTCTATCGAAATTATTAAGCCCGCTTTGGTTGCAAATAAAGGACTAACCAACCTTGCTCAAGCGGTAGACCAAAGTCCGGGAGTATATGTTATGGATGGACAAGTCAGTATACGTGGAGGTGGTGGATATGCCTATGGAGCGGGGAGCAGGGTGTTGTTGCTATGGAATGGAGTGCCTATGCTTTCTCCCGATATTGGTGACGCTAAATGGAATGCTGTTCCAATGGAACAAGCCTCGCAAATAGAAATCCTTAAAGGGGCTTCGTCTGTACTTTATGGTAGCGGTGCATTAAACGGAATTATAGCCCTAAATGAACGAGAACCAGGTACTGACGGTGTCTTGGAGGCAAAAATTCAAAGTGGAATTTATGATAACCCAAACCGGAAATCACTTCAATGGTGGGGAAAAGGAAAGGAACAGTCCTTTAATCCAACTTTTCATATGGCGGATCTATATTATGGGAAAGCCATCAAAAACATTGGGTATACGATCGGAACTAACATATTCTACAACGAGGCGTTTCGCCAGGGTGAGCAGGAAAAACGTGCACGTATTAATGGGAGTTTTTACTATCGACCTTTGAAAGAAAACAGGAAGCTGAAAGCGGGTTTAAGTTATAATTTACAGCTACAAGATGCGGGAGTTTTTGTGCTTTGGAAGAATGACTCTATGTGTTATCAAGCCATGGATAATACCATTTCAAGACAAAAGGCAGTACGATTTAATGTGGATCCATACCTTAAGTTTATTGATAGCAAAAACAACAAGCATCACATTAGAACCAGATATTATTTAGTTACGACTGGGAATGACACAAAGGTCTATGACGCTTCCTTTGCTCAGATGTATTATTTCGATTATCAATATCAAAAAAAGATAAACAACGGCACCAATGTTACGCTTGGTGCAACCAATACCTTCAATAACATTAAAAGTTGGGTCTTTGGAGATCACATTAGTGAGAATGCTGCGGCGTACAGTCAATTCGAAATCAAAACAAAGAAGTGGGATTTTACCACCGGCTTGAGGTTAGAATTTTGTAAGTTAGACACGCTTCCCTTTGACTCCCAGTTTAACGTGGGAAGCTTTGAATCCCCAATTTACCCGATTTTTCGCGCAGGAGTCCACTATGAACCAATTAAAGGAACACACTTGAGAGGTTCATTAGGACAAGGAATACGATTTCCATCTATTGCCGAACGCTTCGTGTCTACCTCCGTTGGCGGTGTAGTAATTTTTAAAAATCCCTCCTTACGTCCAGAAACTGGTTATGCGGCAGAAGTTGGCGTTAAGCAGGTGTTTAAAATTGGGGGATGGAAAGCGATGGCGGATGTGGCAGGCTTTGCCAATTACTACTCGAATATGACAGAATTCACCTTTGGATTGTATAAGCCGGATAGCATCACGGTATTACAAACCACCAACCCAGACACCATCAATTACTTCTACAATTGGGTAGGATTTCAGGCACAAAATGCGGAGCAAGCCTTTATTGGTGGAGCAGAATTTTCATTTAACAGCATGGGAAAAATTGGTGAAGTTGATTTAACCACCTTATTGGGTTACACGTACATGTATCCCATTAGTCTTAATAAAGATTCCATTTACAAACTCTCCTTTTCAGACCCAAGTACGAACATGTTAAAATATCGCTTTAATCACATGGCGAAGGCCGATATTCAGGCGACTTACAAAGCGTTTAGCTTGGGAGTATCTTCACGATACAACAGCTATATGAAAAACATTGATCGCGTGTTTGAAGATGGAGTGCTTGGACAGGAATTACTGGTTGGAATGGCCCAATATCGTGCTGTTTTTAATAGAGGAGTTGCTGTTTTTGACGCCCGTTTTGGATATCAATTCAACGACGCAGTTAAAGTTAATTTTATTGCTAATAATCTCTTTAACAAAGAATATGTCAGCCGGCCTGGGGATGTGCAAGCCCCAAGAAACTTCATACTTCAAATGCAGTTGGCTTTGTAATTTTTTGTTTCTTTAAGCCCCAAAACCTAACTTATGCGAGTATTTTTATTGTTACTTACCTCTTTATTGTTTTCCACCATTTCTTTCTCCCAACTTAATGGTGTTGTTACGGATCAATCAACAGGAAAGCCATTATATGGTGTAAAAATATATGCTTCAACTGGAGAAAAACAACTGTCTGATTTCGAAGGAAAATTTAGCTTCAGTAATACGGCACTTCCCTTAAAATTGGTGTTTAATTTATTAGAGTATCGAATTGACACCTTAGTTATTACAAAACCGGACATTATAAATCATGCGATGCGCGTGAATGAAAAAACGGAGCAAACAGTGGTGGTATCCGCAAATAAACGCGCACAAAAAATTGAAGAAATTCCGATTTCACTCGAAGTCATTAAGCCTCGTTTAATTGAAAATAAAGGGATGGTGAATTTAGAACAAGCGGTGGAACAAACCCCTGGCGTTTTCACCATGGATGGGCAAGTAAGCATACGCGGGGGCTCTGGGTTTGCCTACGGGGCGGGAAGTCGCGTTATGATGTTATGGAATGGCTTACCGCTGCTTTCAGGATATGCAGGGGATGCACAATGGAATGCTATTCCTATTGAACAAGCATCACAAGTAGAAGTAATCAAAGGCGCTTCATCCGTTCTTTATGGAAGTGGGGCTTTAAACGGCGTAATTGCATTGTCTGAGAAAGAACCGGGATTAAAACCTGAAACGAAAATACGAATACAGGCTGGCATCTATGATAATCCGAGAAGGAGATCAATGCAATGGTGGGGAAAGGACAGCGCACAGCGGTTTAATCCGATGAACCAACAAGTAGAGATTTTCCGGAGTCAAATGTTCAAACGCACGGGATATACCTTATCCACCGTCTTTTACAATGACAAAGGGTATCGTCAAGGGGAGACGGAAACACGGGGTAGAATCAGTGGGACCCTTTATCTACGTCCCTTAAAAATAGAACGACTTAAAGCAGGCGTTAGTTTTAATTATCAATTCCATAAAACAGGTAGTTTTATTATTTGGCAAAGTGATTCCTTAGGGTATACACCAAGCGGTGGTGCCGACACAGCAAATCCAGCTTCTACCTTAACATATAACTTTTCTCATCGATTATTTATTGACCCCTATTTAAAGTACATTGACAAATTCAATAACAAGCATACATTAAAGACTAGGGCTTATCTTACAACAAATAATAACATTAGCAATAACCAGCAAAGCAATGGAGCTGTAGTTTATATGGCAGATTATAGTTTCCAACGAAATTTTAAATCGGGGGGCACATTGATTACTGGGTTGTTTGGAACCCATAATATAGTATTTTCTAATCTCTTTGGGGACCATTCTTCGAACAATGCAGCATGGTATTCACAATTTGATCACCATGTAGGTAAGTTTGATGTTACGGCTGGGATGCGTGCAGAGTATTTCAGCATGGACAATAAACAAGGAGATTCTGATTTTAAATTGGGCAACATGGTATTGCCATTTTATCCGGTATTTAGGGCCGGTGCTCATTATGAATTAAAAAAATACACACACCTAAGGGCTTCGATTGGTCAGGGCATAAGGTACCCTTCCGTTGGAGAACGTTTCACCAGTACCTCGGTTGGTGCGTTAAATATCTTCCCTAATCCTTCCTTAACACCAGAAACCGGTTGGTCGGCAGAAATAGGCATTAAACAAGGGGTGAAAATGGGGGATTGGAAAGGAATGATTGATATTTCCGGGTTCGTTAATAATTATAATAATATGATTGAGTTTTCATTTGGATTTTTCAACCCATCCAATGGGAACAGCATTAATGTATTTACAACTCAAGGACAGGCAGAATTATTATACGTTCAACAAACCTTAGGGTATACAATAAATCAAATCATTGGGTTTGGTGCGCAGAATGTAGAAAAAGCCAGGATTTCTGGGGTAGAATTTTCATTTAATAGTACCGGAAAAATTGGGGAAGTAGAAATTGTTTCTCTTTTGGGATATACATACATGAATCCAATCTCATTAAACCGTGATACATTGTATACTATGTGGAGCTCTGATACCTCAGGCATATTAAAGTATCGCTTTAAACATTTGGTTCGTGCCGATATTGAGGCTGTCTATAAAAAGTGGAGTTTTGGTGTCTCAAACCGGTACAACAGTTTCATGAAAAACATTGATAAGGTATTTGAAGAAGCTATTGCAGGAAACACATATATTCTTCCTGGATTAAAATCATATCGCCATATTTACAATAAAGGGAATTTGGTGTTTGATGCACGTATTGGCTACCAATTAAATGACACCTTTAAAGTTAGCTTCATAGCAAATAATGTCTTTAATACTGAAACAACAAGCCGGCCTGGAGACATACAAGCTCCTCGGAACTTTTTAGTTCAATTATCGATGAAATTCTAATGAAGGTTTTAGGCATAATTCCAGCACGTTTTGGTTCAAGTCGGTTTCCAGGAAAACCCTTGATTGATCTTAAAGGTAAAACCATGATCCAGCGTGTTTATGAAGGAGCCAGTAAATGTGTAGCACTCTCAAAAGTTATTGTAGCCACTGATGATGAGCGGATTTTTCAACATGTTCGTTCATTTGGAGGCGAGGTAATGATGACTTTATCTACACACCGTTCAGGGACAGAACGCTGTGGTGAAATCGCGGCTCATTTTCCGGAAATGGACGTTATTTTGAACATTCAAGGTGATGAGCCATTAGTAAATTCAGAACAACTTTCTCAATTAATACAGGCATTCAAAAACGAAGAGGTTTCTATTGCCACCTTGGTCACTAAAAACATAGCACCTTCCGAACTGAACAACCCTAATCGGATAAAGGTAGTTGTAAATCATACGAACGATGCGCTATTGTTTAGCAGATCCGCGATACCTTCACTTGCATTCTCCTCGGATTTAATACCATTGAGACACCTTGGGTTATATGCATATCGCACACAAACACTCGTGGAACTTACCAAATTACCAGTAACCGAATTAGAGCTCAGTGAATCACTTGAACAATTGCGTTGGTTGTATTATGGTTATGCGATTAGAACCATACATACCGAAATCGAAACACCCAACATCGATTCACCGGAGGATGTTGATGCAGTATTAAAGCTATTGTAGCTTCATTTTTATTTCTTTTCAATATTTTGTAAATTTGAAAGATGAAGTCCATAGAAGATATTCTGATTGAATTACTGCAAAAGCATGAATGCGTAGTGGTCCCAGCTTTTGGTGGTTTCATTGCAAAACAAAAAAGTGCCCACATTGACTTTGAATTAGGTCATATTCGACCTCCCTTTCGTGAAATCGGATTTAATATTCAACTTAAATCGAATGATGGGCTTCTTGTAAACCAGTTTGCTGCCCTCCATCACATTGATTATTCTTCAAGTATAGAACATATAAGTCATCATGTCAGTGAATGGAATGAAGTGATTCGTCAAGGTAAACAGCTGAATATTCCAAAAATTGGAAACTTCAAAAAAGATTCAGAAGGGAATATCCAATTTGAACAGGACCGCTCAATTAACTTACTGTTGAGTGCCTATGGTCTTGAATCCGTAGGATTCGTTCCTGTACAATCGCGGATTAACTCAGAGGAACTTGGAATAAAACATAACCGTGCCCTATGGAAATATGCAGCGGCCGCGGTTATTGCTATACCCATCGCTTTTTATTCCATTTGGATTCCGGTAAAAACCCCTGCGTTAGAATCAGGAATGTTCTCATACCGAGATTTCAATCCTTTTAAAACGCAACACGAAAACGCCTATAAAGAAACTCATGTTGAGTTACCTCGAATGGAGCATATTTCTATTGAAACGACCTACACGGATGCCTATGAATCACATGTAAATCCTAAAGTTGCGCCACACGAACCAACAATAACGGTCATCGAACCTCATACCATGTACTGTATCGCTGGATGCTTTTCTATTGAAGAAAATGCAAAACGACTATTTCAAAAGATTACTGACTTAGGGTTTAATGGCCAAATTATTCATGAAGGAATCTTGTATAAAGTTTCTCTGGGTCAAGGATTTTCGCAAGAGGCTATCGATTCTGTCCAAACTAAAGCTAACTCCCTAAATATTCAAACTTGGATTTTAAAATAACCCCTATGAAAACCATCTTTTTTACCCTTTTTATTTCCGTTAGTTTTTTAACGTTTTCTCAGTCTTCTACGAATATTGAAGGGAGTACTTATAAATTCAGCAAAGTGTATCATTTGGATGCCACCCCGGTGCAAAGCCAAGGTAAAACAGGTACTTGTTGGAGTTTCTCTGGGCTTTCATTTTTCGAATCAGAATTAATGCGTAAAGGAAACAAAACACCCGATGTACTATCGGAAATGTTTGTTGTTAGAAAATCGTATGAGAACAAAGCCGATAAGTTTATTCGGATGGATGGAAAAATCAATTTCAGTGAAGGAGGAGCTTTTCATGACATTCCATGGGTGATTAAAAACTATGGTATCGTTCCCTACGATGTTTATAATGGACTCAATGGCAATGACTCCTACGACCACGCTGAATTTTTCGAAGTTTTAAATGGTTCTGTTCAAGGACTATTGAAGTATATGAGTTCTAGTTCTAATGGTATCAGTGGGAATTGGAAACCCGCTGTCAACGGAATTTTGGATGCCTATGTTGGTAAAGACATCAAAGAATTTGAATGGAAAGGAAAAAAATATACTCCACAAAGCTATGCTTCAAGCATCGGATTAAACATGGACGAATATGTTTCTCTAACGTCTTTTACCAATCATGCGCCATATTCAAAATGTCAGTTGGCAATTCCAGACAATTACAATTGGGGAGATTCCTACAATGTGGGATTAGATGATTTAATGGCTGCTGTTGAGAATGCGTTATCAGCGGGTTATACGGTTGCCTGGGGAGCTGATGTATCTGAAAAAGGTTTTAGTTTTAAAAACGGGATTGCTTTAGTACCTGAAGACCCAAGTACCATTTCGATGGCTGGAAAAGATAACAAAAACTACAATGATGCCGGCGCAGACCGCAATTCCAATGCGTTTTTAACCCCAACTAAGGAGGTTACAGTAACAGCAGAATTACGTCAAAAAGGGTACGACAACAAAACGACCACGGATGACCATGGTATGCACATCGTTGGATTATATAAAGATCAAAATGGAACTAAATATCTTTTGGTGAAAAATTCTTGGGGAACCAATAATTATCCGAAGGGTTATTTATATGTTTCCGAAGCTTATTTTCGTTATAAAACAATCAACATCTACTTGAATAAAGGTGGGATTTCAAGCGAATTAAAAAAGAAGATTAACCTAAATTAAGGCTTTAATTATTGCGTTGGGATTTCAAAGTAAAATCACCCATCAATTTTCACGAACCTTAATACGTTCAAAGGATATATAAGATGGTATAAACTTAACTTTAAGTCGCTAAAATCGATTGCAATAGTTCCAGGAGTTAACGGTGGTTCTTTTAGATGATTACCAAATAAATTGCTTATTGTAGTAAATATCCTTCCCAACTGGAAGGGAAAATTCTCCTTGTATGGTGCGCTCAGTGCGTCTAAAATCAGGGAGTGATCGTGATTAATCTAAGCCTTGGCATTCAACTAACGCGTTCTAGAACGATCGATGATCCGAATCTTTATAAGTAAGTCGTCTGAATAATGTAACCAGTTCCAAGGTAACATAACAAATTGTGGCTAAAATTGGCAGGTGAAAAGTCATCAGTATACCATGAGTATTAACGGTACTGAACGAATAACCATACCAACCAATTCAAAATTCCATTTGTATAGGAGCAATAGTGTGAGGGTGTATTAAAACAAAAAACCCCGACGATTCTTGCGAATGTCGGGGTTAAAAAGCGGCGTCGACTTACTCTCCCACCCTCAAAAGGGCAGTACCATCAGCGCAAGCAGGCTTAACTTCTCTGTTCGGAATGGGAAGAGGTGGACCATGCTGCTA
>JBJTWL010000059.1:0-6798 GCA_046081745.1 Flavobacteriales bacterium
TCAAGGCACCCAATACATGCAAAAGGTGTGCGAACGATATTACATAGAGAAATGCGCTAGCATTGTCAGAAGATTCTCTGGCATTTAATTGAACACTCGAAAACTTAAAAAATATAGCCGCTAAAATAAAGGTTGCACCCAAGACTAAATAAGGGATTTTAACCGCTGAAAGTTCCAGGTTTGTTGAACCGGTTCCGGCCATACCAAAAATTGCAAATGAAACTAATACGGGCCCTATGGTTGTACCCACATTATTAATCCCACCGGCCAAGCTCAACCGTAAATTACCGGTAGAGGGGTCACCCATATTAATAGCCAACGGATTGGCTGCAATCTGTTGAAGTGCAAAGCCAATACCTACGGTAAATAAACCACCAAGTAATAAAGGAAATGAAGATTCATTTGCGGCCGGAATAAACAACAAGGTGCCAAATGCAGAAATGACTAGGCCCAAGGCAAGCCCATTTCGGTAGCCTAAAATTTTAAGTAAATCCTTTTTAAACAGCGCAGAGACTGCAAAATAAATCAAAGACCCAACGGTGTATGCAATATAAAACGCTACAGAGATTAGCTGCGCTTTATCTTGTTTTAGGTTAAGGGCCTTCTTAAAAACAGGAATTAGAATATCATTGCTCGAAGCAACAAAGCCCCAAAAGAAAAATATGATTACAAGCGCTCCAAAGGCACTAAAATTGGTTTTCTTCATGGTCAAAATTTCGACCAAAATACAATTTAATTTGATTAACCGGCCTGAGAGGCAGTTGTTTTTGTATTTTCAACCATAAGTATGCGTTCCACCGATGTAACAATGGAGTTGGCATCAAATCCACAGGTTGCCCAAAGTTCTTCTTGCGTTCCATGGTGAATATATTCATCCGGAATTCCCAATCGAACCACTTCCGCTTTATATCCTCGATCAGCCATAAATTCTAATACAGCAGACCCAAAACCTCCCATCAAACAACCGTCTTCTACCGTAATGATTTTGTCGAATTTCGTAAAAACCTCATGTAAAAGCATCTCATCGAGTGGCTTCACAAAGCGCAAATCATAATGAGCCGGGGTAATTCCAGATTTGGATAAGGTTTTAATTGCCTCTTGCGCAAAGTTGCCTGGATGACCGATGGTTAAAATTGCCACACCTTCCCCGTTAGAAACGCGACGTCCTTTCCCCACTGGAATTTCTTCAAACGGTGTTTTCCAATCGGTCAAAACACCATTTCCACGAGGGTATCTAATGGTGAATGGTCCTTTATTTTCAAGCTGGGCGGTATACATTAAATTCCGTAACTCTTGTTCATTCATAGGTGCAGAAACCACCATATTTGGTATACAGCGCATGTACGCTAAGTCATAGGCACCATGATGGGTTGCACCATCGGCCCCCACCAATCCTCCACGGTCTAAGCAAAACACCACATTTAAATTTTGTAAGGCAACGTCATGCAATACTTGATCAAATGCACGTTGCATAAATGACGAATAAATATTGCAGTAAGGAACCATCCCTTGTGTTGCAAGCCCTGCGCTGAATGTAACAGCATGTTGTTCCGCAATTCCCACATCAAACGCACGATCAGGCATAGCCTTCATCATAATATTTAAAGAACAACCGCTCGGCATTGCAGGAGTAATACCCATGATTTTTTGGTTTCGTTCGGCCAATTCTACAATGGTATGTCCAAACACATCTTGATATTTTGGGGCCTCGGGACCAATAGGAACTACTTTTACAATTTCTCCGGTGTCTTTATTAAATACGCCGGGCGCATGCCATTTGGTAGGATTTCCCTCCTCTGAAAATTTGTAACCCGCTCCTTTTTTGGTAAGACAGTGTAAAATTTTAGGACCTGGAATATCTTTCAAATCTTCCAAAACTTTAACCAGTCCCTCCACGTCGTGTCCATCAACTGGGCCAAAATATCTAAAATTCAAGGATTCAAAAAGATTCGAATGATTCAGTAAAGTGCTTTTGAGCGCGTGTGAAACCTTTGAAGCGACTTTTTGCGCGTCAGGACCAAACTTAGAAATTGCCCCAAGCCAATTCCATACCTCATCCTTTACTTTATTGTAAGTATGTGAAGAGGTAATGTCTGTTAGATACTCTTTCAACGCACCTACATTCGGGTCAATGGACATACAATTGTCATTTAAAATCACCAATAAATTAGCGTCCTTCTCGAACCCTGCATGATTTAACCCTTCAAATGCTAAGCCAGCGGTCATTGCACCGTCGCCGATTACGGCAATGTGATGCCTTTCTTTAAGACCATGAAATCGATTAGCAACCGCCATTCCTAATGCCGCAGAAATGGAGGTAGATGAGTGCCCAACACCGAACGTATCGTATTCGCTTTCTGAACGTTTAGGGAACCCAGAAATCCCTCCCTTCAATCGATTTGTATGAAATCGATCTCTTCTTCCGGTAAGAATTTTATGCCCATATGCTTGGTGACCAACGTCCCATACCAACTGGTCTTCCGGGGTATTAAACACATAATGCAATGCAACAGTAAGTTCGACAACCCCTAAACTGGCACCAAAGTGACTGTTCCCAATTTCTGAAATAACATCAACAATGTACTGCCTTAATTCTTCCGAGACTTTTGGTAGTTCCTCTTTAGAAAATTGAGCTCTTAAGTCAGCTGGATATTGAATCTTAGCAAGATTAGGGCCTGGGGTGTATGGATTACTCATTCACACAAATTTAGGAATAATAAATCATAACAAGAAGAAGTTATGAATGTTCAACGTCTAATTGAAGTGCACATTTAATTTTGTAATTTTGCAACCAGAAAAAACTGCTTTGAAACACATCCGCCCATTTGTCCAATTCACAAAGTTTCGCCTCTCATTCTTGGTGGTAATTTCCGCCTTGTCGGGATATCTCTTTGTTGGCGGTCGAGACGCCGAGGTTATACTCAAATTACTTGTTGGTGGATTCTTGATTACAGCGGCATCCAATGGGGTTAATCAATTGCTAGAGATGAACCAAGATGCCTTGATGAATCGAACCAAAAACAGGCCTTTGGTTACGGGTATACTTAGTAAAAAGAATGGTATTTTGATCGCTATTGGATGCTTGATAAGCGGCTCAATTTTGCTCCTTTCTATCAATTCAAACAGTCTATGGTTAGGTCTTGGTGCATTTATTTCGTATGCATTCATTTACACGCCACTTAAAGGCAAAAGTGCATGGTCTGTTTTTGTTGGTGCCTTTCCCGGAGCAATTCCACCGATGCTCGGAGCCATTGCGCACACCGTGGATTTTGGTTTTATCCCTGGATTGTTGTTTTTTATACAGTTTATGTGGCAATTCCCTCATTTTTGGGCGATAGCATGGGTGGCTCATGAGGATTATCAGCGTGCAGGGTATTTTTTATTGCCTTCTAAAACGGGGAAATCCAAACAATCGGCATACCTCATTTCACTGTATTCAATCGTACTAATTCCTATTAGCCTTATTCCTTGGTTACTGGGAATAACGAATTACATCTCCTTATTTATTGTAGGTGCATTTGGAGTGTGGTTCTATTTTCTTTCTTATCGATTATATATTTCCTGTGAAGATAGTGACGCGAAAAAACTAATGTTCGCTTCATTTGTTTATCTACCGATCATACAGTTTGCGTATGTTTTCACTAAAATGGATTCAATTATTCAAAATTTATTAAGTCATGGATTATTCTAAAGAACTCAGTCCGGAAATCCGGGAAAAAATGAAAAAGAACCTGGTTTATGTTGGGATTTTTGCCGTTGTTATGTTCTTCGCAGGGCTCACCTCAGCCTATTATGTTAATATGGGTGGGGGCTTCTGGCTAAAATACCCAATGCCAAATGGGTTTTATTTAAGTACCTTATTCATTGGAATTAGTTCGTTGTTTTTTATGTTGGCCATCCGCGCGATTAAACAAGGAAAGGTATCGCAACTTAAATTGAACATGGCATTAACGTTAGTGTTTGGATTGCTATTTGTGATATTCCAATTTAAGGGGTACAATCAATTAATTGATCGTGGCATCTATAATCCATCGATTTTTTGGACTTACCCAGAAATCCTCGTGAATGATGGGCGTTATGGAGACACGGTAACAGCAACCTATGAAGGAAAACCAATTCTTGTAGACGGAAATAACTTTCGGATTGCGAACCGTACAATGACGAACAAAGAATTTGTCGAATTTCAAAATTACATGAAACATTATGCCTTACCTGAGCAAGTGATATTCAGCCGGCAACACACCCCACTGAAGGCCGTTGCTTCAAATAAATTTGCTTTGTTCATCAATAATCAACCCTTGAACGTAAGGAATGGTAAGTTCTTTTATTCGGATTCCACATTAATGCTACATACCGATGAAATAAGGTTATGTAAAGTAGCCATGAATGTAGTATTGGGTCGTGGCCACTTTATGATGAAAGGTCAATACGGTAAGGACTTTAACGTATATTTAAAGGGTAAAAAACTAAGCTACAAAAACGGAAATTTTTGGATCAATGGTCGGATTTTAAGTGAGAGTGCTCAATTAAATGCCAGAGAATCTTCTGACAATGCTAGCGCATTTCTCTATGTAATATCGTTCGCACACCTTTTGCATGTATTGGGTGCCTTGATTTATTTACTTGTCATAGTAAAGAACTCATTTACAGGACGCTACAGCGAAAGCAACCATTTATCACTTCGATTAGGCGCTATGTTTTGGCACTTTTTAGGCATATTGTGGGTGTATTTATTCCTATTTTTCAATTTTATTCATTAAACTTGCACAAATTTTATTACGATGGCAGGTCATACCGCAGCACTTGATTCAAAGACACTATGGGGAGGTAAAATATCTCCGTTTTCTACCAGTTATGGAAAACTTATGATGTGGTTCTTCTTGGTTTCTGATGCCTTAACCTTTGGTGGACTATTAATTTCTTATGGATTCACACGTCATGATTGCTTAGAGGCATGGCCAATTGGGGAAGAAACATTTAACTCCATGCCGTTTTTAGGTCATGGATATCCGTTACTTTACGTTGCCTTGATGACCTTTATTTTAATTATATCATCGGTAACTATGGTGTTAGCGGTTGAGGCGGGTCATCGAATGGATCTTAAAGGGGTAACTAAATGGATGATCGCAACGATTATCGGAGGATTCTTCTTTGTGGGATCTCAAGGATGGGAATGGTATCACTTTATTCACGGGTCTGAGTTTGGAAAAATTGAGTTATCTGATGGCTCTGTAGCCATCGTTAAAGGTCATTTTGGAGAGATTAAGAATTTTACGGTTACAGAGGCAGGGAAACACCACAAAAAAGGCGATGTAATTAAGGGAGACTTAATGCATACCTTTCAACATGCTGCTGCTGCTGGTCACATTAAAAATGGAATCATTACGTTACATGACGGATCTAAGGCGACGATTTCAAAGGAGAAAGATCACGATTTAAAGCTGATCGTGAAAAAAAGCGGAAAGGTAAACAAAGCCTCAAAGGCGAAGCGAACAATTACAGGTGCAAAAGCAGAAAAACTTTATTATGAAGCTCTATATGCGGGGGAAGCTAATCGTGTGATCTACGGTGCAAATCTTAAGCAAAACGAATATGGTCCTCAACAATATGCTCAATTCTTTTTCTTTATAACCGGATTTCACGGTTTTCACGTATTTTCCGGTGTAGTTATTAATATTATTATTTGTTTAGGTGTAGTAGCCGGCACATACCACAAAAGAGGTCATTATGAAATGGTTGAAAAAACTGGATTATACTGGCACTTTGTCGATTTAGTGTGGGTATTCGTATTTACATTCTTCTATTTAGTTTAATCTTTAAAAAATAAAATTATGTTAAGAGATGATATTTATGAGTATTCTTTAGATACTCACCATAGCGAAGAAGAAGGAGTTAAAATCCGTAAGAAAATTTGGAAAGTAACTGCTATTTTAACAATTATCACAATTATTGAAGTTGCTTTAGGATCTGTAATTAAACAACATATGGATATTTGGCCTTTGGTTAAATTGAGCTTTATTGGTTTAACAATTGTTAAGGCGGCATATATAGTTTTGGTATTTATGCATTTAGGTGATGAGAAAAAAGCATTGAAATATACTATTTTGATTCCTTACATTATTTTCATTATCTATTTAATCTTCATTTGTGTTACTGAGTCTCACTATGTGAAGTCTATTTGGGAACATCAATTGTTTTAAACATTAAAATATTTGCTGAATGGCAAGCAAAAAATCAGCCGGTTTATCAAAAGTTGTGGTTACACTGCTTTTAGTTGGACCGGCTTCTTTATTAATATTTATGTCCACTCGTGGGTGCGAACATAAATTCAAAGAGTTGGATGATTACGGTAAAGTAATCAATTATACATTCGAAGACCCTCAAGGTAAAAAACATAATTCAAATGAATTTCAAGGAGAAACTGTTTTAATTACAACATTACAAACGACATGTCCTGATACTTGTGCTATTTCTGCTTGGCATTTAGATGATATCATTTATCAGCATATCCGAATGAACAAAAAGAAATTGAAAAAAGTACGTATCATTTCTTTTGTGACGGATTGTAATGGAAATCCTGTTGATGATTTATCTGTCATTGAATCTTCTTTAAAAGATCATGTTGTTGAGTATGATCCTTCTATTTGGATGTTGGCTAAAGGTGATGCTAGAAAAATTTATAACATTACACATAATGGTCATAATCTACTTCAAAAAGGAAAGAAATTTTTTGGAGGACAGGCTTATACAGAGTTGATGCTTTTAGTAGATAAAGATAATCATTTAAGAATGGTTGAT
>JBJTWL010000060.1:0-5011 GCA_046081745.1 Flavobacteriales bacterium
TTTACTGGGCCGGGGTACCCGAAAAAAAACTATGACTTTGATTTGGTGGATGCAAACGGGAACAAGATTGATACCTCTTTGTTAGGCATGCCCGCAGAAAACGACTGGATTTTCAAGGCAGAATACTTAGATAATTCGTTGTTAGTGAACACGGTAACTTACGAGTTTTCTCGAAGAATGGGACAATATGCACCACGAACTAAACAATGTGAGATTTTTCTAGACGGCACCTATATTGGGGTGTATTCCCTCACCGAAAAAGTAAAACGCGACCAAAACCGCGTGGATATTGCCAAGCTTAGCTCAGCAGATACCGCGGGAAGCGCCTTAACTGGCGGATACATTATAGAAATGAACATCAACGGCGATCCTGCCGCGTGGAATTCAGTATATCCACCCATAAACAGTGCTACATCACCTCATAACGTAGAATTTAAGTATGTGTATCCCAAGCCTGATGCGATCCTCCCTGTGCAAGGGAATTACATCAAAACGTATGTTGATTCCTTTGAAAATGCATTAAATGGTATAAACTTCACCAACGATAGCCTAGGATATCGTAAGTGGATTGACGTGGGAACCTTCATTGATTTTTTGATTGTAAATGAGTTTAGCATGAATTACGACAGCTACGGTCGGAGCACATACATGTACAAAGAAAAGGATACGGACGGCAACAAGTTGTGCATAGGACCCCCTTGGGATTACGACCGTGCGATGGCGAATGATCCAAATTCAGGTTGGGTATGGGAAAACACACATCCCTATTGGCCTTTTCCATTTTGGTGGTCGAAGATGTATACCGATTCAGTGTATCGGCATGAATTGGCGTGTCGCTGGTTTAGTTTAAGAGAAGACGTGTTGCGCACATCACGTTTCATGGCGTTCATTGATAGCGTTTCAGCGCCTTTATTTCAAGGACCAGCCGATCGGAATTTTTCGGTTTGGCAAACTTTGGGTGCAAGCACCTATGCGAGCCGAGTTCAAAACATGAAAGTGTTTCTTTATCAGCGCTTAGCATGGATTGATAGTGAATTATCACCCTTTGGTGCGGTCTTGCCCGACCTCGAAATCCCGTCTGATACTACGGTTTGTAAAGACATCACGTACACGGCACCCTCCTTACTAGGATATTTCTACAATTGGATTCCAGGCCCTGAAACACCAGAAATCACGTTTTCCAATCCAGGTTCTTATCTATTAAAAGTTTCAGATGAATTCGGGTGTCAACGCACCCTCCCCATGAACGTAGCGATTTCTGAACCCGACTCAACTTTCATCCAAGGATTGCATGTGAGCGGGGACGTTCATTACATTTTCGTGGGTAATAACGGCCCTACCAGTCAATATCTATGGGATTTTGGGGATCAAACGCTGTGGACGGGTGGTCAAACAAGCGTTCATATTTATGCAAGCCCGGGAATATACAATGTACACTTAACCGTAATAGATTCGTTGGGATGTATGGGAGAATCAAGCAAGCAAATTCAAGTAACAGACGGTGAAATTCAAGTGGGTATTCAACCGAACCCCTCGGTATACAACCCGGTGATTACACACAATATCCCTCAAAACGAGGCATACCGTTTTACCTTGTACGATGCTGCGGGTAGAACACTTAAAGAAATTCAAAACCCGCCTTCTCCATTTACCTTAGAGACTTCAGGAATGGCGAATGGAACCTATTGGTTGCAGTGCAGCTATAAAGGTCAAAAGGTAAGTAAAGGGTTGGTATCGATCAAGTAAAATGACCATCTACCTTGACTTCGACGGCACCGTTGTAGAGCACCAATACCCCGCGTTAGGCGCTGAAAACCCACACGCCATTCGGGTAATTCGGGCCTTACAAGATAAAGGATACACTGTTATTCTTAATACCTACCGAGCCGACCTGAACGATGGAAGTTTAGAAGAAGCGCAGGCGTTTCTAAATGATCCGGCGCATGGACTCGATCCGATCAGCAAGTCGACTGTAAAAAAGATTCATCCCGGTCCCTTCAACTTACCCGAAAGTCTTCGATTTGACAAACTATACCTTGATGACATTGCGGAAGGAATCCCGCTGATCCCCAACCGCATGGTAGCCAATGGATTCATGGTAAATTGGCCTGCCGTAGAAATTGAATTGATGAAGGTGGGCATCCTTTAATAGTTTTCCACATGTTAACATCTTTTAGCGGAAGGGGGTATTCCTGAATTTCTATCCTTGGTACTTTTGAAGTAATCCGATTTCCATGCCGTTTACACTTCGCCCCCTCAAAACCGTTGATGACGCCCTGCGCCATTTTATTCAAGCACTCGACCTTGAAATGGTGGAGCTATTACTCAACGAAATGCCTGAAGATGACCTAGGCGAACATCAAGATCTACTTCGACGCCTGGGTAGAGCCTTTGATTATTTCAAAGACCAAGGGGATGAACAACTGAATGTAATTCAAGGGAAATGCACGAAATGTTTTCCTACCTCTACCGGTTTTTATTTTGTGGGAAATAAAAGTAAAGCACACATGCATTTATTGTTTCACAGAAACGATCATGGAATTCTCAGCGTGTTCGAATGCACGAATTTCAAAACACAATTCACCTTTATACATCCGGGTAAACGCGTTTATTTAGAAGATGAGTCTTTTCGAATGTTCACCTTGGGAGACATTAATGATGATGATGATGTACCGTTTTAACGAATCCCTTTTTGATAAGCCCTTCAATTCGTAGCTTGAGTTTCATCTGTTGTATTATAGATATAAAAGCCCAGCGTAAAGACCGCAAAGGAACTTGTAATGTGCCACAGGAAATGGGTCCCTTGGGGGAGCCAAGGAAAGGGATTCGGCGTGGGATAATCCAGGATTCGAAAGAGCAGCGCAAGTACTAAGAAAAACAAGGAAAGTAGGTATAACCACACATGTTTCCAATGATTGCGTTTTAAGTCAATAATTACCGGGACCAAAAAGGCTGCTCCCGTAAAGAAATAGCCAATGCTCGGACCCGAAAGGCCTGTATACTGAGAGAGCACCTTAACCATCGTGAAAGCCAAGACATAAAACCCAAGAACTACGCCGATGGCTTTCCATATCGTATGTGTTATTCGATGCCAGAAATAGATCGATAACATTAAGGTCATGAGCGCTGCAGGAAGCCAATCCAAGAGTAAAAACCAATTGGATGCCCGAAAAGCATGGAACAAGGTGGAACCCAAGCCATTTAAGAACAATAAAGGCAACAGTGCCGTAATGATACCATAGGTTCGATACTTGCCCCGCAAATAGATTAACCAAAAAATAACGGGAATAAAAAAGAACAAGGAGCTGTAGGCATTCCAAGGCTCATGAACTAAAGAATCATGCACAAATTCATTATACATTGGTCCGCGGTCAAAAATCTGTTGTTTGCGGTGTATGAGTTCCAATGAATCGATCATATTCAGCCTCTAGGTTGGAATCTTCAATACCTGTCCAATGCGGATCAAATCAGAACGCAGGCCATTGGCTTTCTTGATTTTAGAGACGGTCGTATGGTATTTCGCTGCAATGGTGGATAAACTGTCTCCAGATTTTACTTTATAGGTCCGGTATTTTGGAGCTACAAATTTCTTGGTGCCGGGCAGAAGTTCGCCATCGGTGGTATACGGGTATTTGGCGACGTATTCCTGCAGGGAAAGGGTATTACCGACTTGACTGTCGTAATATTTGAAGAAATGCTGACGAATATTGACATAGGAGAAAACAGAATCCAAGTGATTTCCGCTCCAATCGTAGCATTTGATCACGTTCTCATTAAACTCTAATAGCGGAACAGCCGTTAACGTAGGGTACAAATTATGCATGCGCGGAAGTTGTTTATTGACTGCGGGCAATCCCCCACCGGCAGATCCGCGGCTATCAACGCGCACATAACACTTTCCATCTTCGCTTGGACCAACCACAGCAATCCAATGTACGGTTAGTGTTTTTGGATTGACTTGAATATACAACTGCTTCACATCGGAATTGAATCCTTTTTTACGAATGTTTTCGAGTCCTTCATTAATTTTCACGTTCAAGTAGCCCCCGAACTTATCCATTCTTCTCGCATTAAACGAATGTAGGGCATCATATACATACGGCATGCCGAGGGCGGTGTACGAATCACATACTAATTCATCGTTCTCGCCCAGTTTAAGCGTATCGGGGTTGATCAATTGAAAGGGTGGGATAGCAATCACTTTTCGAACCGAAATTACCGTCGTATCAATGCCTAATGAATCGCCTAATTCATCATCAATCAAGGGTTGAGCCCAAGCGTTCAAAAACAAGGAGAACCCTAACAGCACTAACATTACTCGGAGAAAAGCAGGTATCATCGCAATACGAAGGTACAAACTTCCGAATGAAATCACAGGAAATTAACGCCTATTCACAAATTCTACCTAAAAATCTTTGCAAAATTCAAAAAAGCACGTACTTTTGTTACCGCTTTGCGAAACACACGTTTTTCGAATATCGCTGTTGCGATAGTCAGCAATGGCAGAAAAAACGGTTTGGTAGTTCAGTTGGTTAGAATACCTGCCTGTCACGCAGGGGGTCGCGGGTTCGAGTCCCGTCCAGACCGCGAAAGCGATGCCCTTCACACGAAAGTGTGGAGGGTTTTTTCGTTTTAGCGCATGGGAGTTTACTCCAGCATGCGTTAAATGGAAAAACCTGAACGAGGCGAAGCCGAGGAAGGGCATCGCTTTCGCAAGGCCACCCCTTGGGTCCACCGACTGGAAGGAGGAATTCCCCTACTTTTTTGGATAAAAAAGTAGCAAAAAATCTCCGCGACGGGTTTTATACGCCGCGATTTACTCCTAAGGCTTGACCATTTCAGTGATCTTACAGCTTCTTCATGGTACCCTAGCCTTAGTTCGTCTCTCTTGCTAGTAAAACAGTCGCTCAAAAAATTGC
The DNA here is from genome assembly GCA_046081745.1 of Flavobacteriales bacterium. Classification (GTDB taxonomy): domain Bacteria; phylum Bacteroidota; class Bacteroidia; order Flavobacteriales_D; family Crocinitomicaceae; genus UBA952. The sequence continues at coordinate 4,920 of JBJTWL010000060.1, forward strand.
TTATAAAGGCTCAGTTCAGTGATCAAACCAAAACATCCAAGTGCCAGTAATACATGCCTTTGGTGCATGTTTAAGGGACAAGTAAAGTGAAC